>JBAPTR010000190.1:0-29262 GCA_049282265.1 Desulfatiglandaceae bacterium
AAGGTGCATGCCTGAGACGGTGAAGAACATCGGAAAGCCGTGTGCGGGAAAACCGCACGCACGGTTTGATGAGGGAGGGCTGGCGGAGACAGTCAAGGTACGGCTAGTGAGGCACCGCCAGACGAAAGGGACGGAAACGGATAGGCAACGCGCCTACAACCGTCCGAGCCAGCTCTCTACTCTACCGCTCTCGCGGTTCGGTGAACCGCTCCTCGTGGACCCCGACGCTAGGGGGGTGTGGCGAGGGGGAGTGAAAGCCCCTTGTTGACCCCGAACCAGCTTGCACCCCCGTCAATGCTTTTGAAAACCCCTCCAAACGCCGCTGCATAGAGTATGAAGGTCTTTTTCGGGTTAATGACCACTTTCCTGATATCGGTGTCGGCCAGGCCCGAGTTGATGAGAAACCAGGTTCCGCCCCCATTTATACTCTTTAAAATGCCTCCTTCCGCCCCGGCATAGATGCTGTTGGGCTTGAGGGGATCGAGGGCCAGGCTTCTGATATTCGTCAGATTGAGCCCTGCGAGGGAAGACCACCTATTGCCGCCGTCAGTGCTTTTCAAAATTTCCCCGAAGGCGCCTGCGTAGATGGTTCCCGGATTAAGTGGATCAATCGCCAGAGTCCTGACGTTCGTATGCTTCATGCCCTGGTTTATTGGATGCCAGAAGATGCCGCCGTCCGTGGTTTTCAAAATCCCCCCGAAGGCGCCTGCATAAATGACATTCGGGTTGCCCGGATCGATTGCCAGTGTTCTTATATCCGTGTCTGTCAATCCACCGCCGGCAGGAGACCAGCTCCGGCCTCCGTCCCGGCTTTTGAAAACATCTCCGAAGGTGCCCGCGTAAAGGGTGTTCGGATTAATGGGGTCGATGATCAGCTTATTGACCCTCGTGTCCTCCAGGCCGGCATTGGCGCTGTGCCAATCAGCGCCACCGTTCACGCTCTTGAAGAGCCCGCCATAGGCGCCCGCGTAAATCGTGTTCGAATTCGTGGGGTCGATGGCTAATGTCAGGATATCCCGCCCCTTCAGCCCTCTATTGATGGAATGCCAGGTTACTCCCCCATCCATAGTTTTAAAGATTCCCCTGTGTGTCCCCGCATAGACATTATCCGGACTCAGGGGGTCCACGGCCAGGGTCATGACATTTCCCCCTTTAGGATCCTGCCCTGCTCCCTGGCTTTCTGCGGCTGCGGGAAATGCGTGAAAGGAAATCAGGGAGGTGAAAAGCATGAAGAAGATGCAGACTCGAAGTCCGGCGCGATGAACGATCATTATTCTCCTCCTTGTGACTGTCTACCGGAGCTGCGACACGGCAGGCATTTTTCTATTTTATCGAGATAGGACGGCCAGTTACCCGGCCGCCGTCTCACAGATCCCCTCATGTGGGGTTGTGTTGGCTGGGGGAGAGAAACCCCCGGCCGCCCGATTAGGCCGCTTCCACTATCCATGGCATCTAGTGGACTTCATAATCACCTTTTGGTGCTGTGTCCTTACGATAAAACATGAAACGACATGGTTCTCCATCCTTTGCGAGCGTGACAGGACGTCTAAATTCCATCTCAGCTTTATCTTCAATGGCTTGGTATCCGGTAATGTCGTGATCGCACCCGAGCGACGCGAGGTCCGGTATGGTCAACTCGGCTATCTCACAGTTACGGCACTTATGAACGACCATTATCTTGAGGTTTTTGTCTTCAATAAATTCATTTGGATAATTGGAATCATCTTGAAACATAGCCTTATGATAGCTCCAAAATGCCTCAAAGGGATCTTCAAACCCTGTCAAGCGGTCCGCCTGGTAGAAATCATTCATCATGAATTGCGAGCTGTCCTGAATAGCCTTTTTCGCGAAACCATATGCCTTTTCTTTGCCTTTCTTCCTTTCCAGAACTCTGTAAATAATCACCAACAGAATCCACTCGATTTCTGCCATGAACCCGAATTGTCTGCCCATTAATCTAAACCCTTCTCTGAACCTCGTATAGGCCGGCACAAAGCGAAATGGCAGCAGAAGCCAAAACACCACGTATTGGATTGGTCCAAGTTCCCCGAAGAGATTTTTGGCAAATACGAATGATACGCGCAGCTTTGATCTGAAGGTCCATGGTATGAAGGGGAAATTCCTCCCATAGTAGGGCAATGTTTTTACTTGATCAACTGGAAGTCCTTTTAAAGCCATTGTTCATCCCTGCTTTCATTAACCTCGAACAGCAACGCCCAACACCGAAATCAGCCGCGCGGTTTTTTGCGCCGGTTGATTAGCCGATTAGGCTGCTATTTATTGTCTCTAAACGTTTTTATTCCTAGCGGAGTATAAGCGGGACAATGCCCAACCAAACTGGTGATAACGAATACAAGTGCTAAGATTCCTAGAACAATTGCAACGATACCCGATATTTTGCCGGTGAAATACAATATCGCTACGATTATTGCCAATGCCAGTCTAATTCCCCGGTCAACAGTTCCCATGTTTTTTTTCATCTCGCTTCTCCTTTCCGATGAATATTATGACAACCTCTTATTCGTTTACGGTAGTGTGGGGGATAGGGGACATCGTCAGATTATAAGTTCCCAATCTCATAGTGATGTTCTAATGCAATCCGCCGCTCCCTGCTTACCGAAAGGTTTACCGCTGCCTGGGAAATCCCCAGTTTTCGGCTCAACCACGCCTGACTGATTCCCAATTCACTGGTCGCCCAGTAACAAAGAAGGCTGCGGGCCTGCACAGTCTCAGGCTGTTTTCCAGAAGCCCAAACCACTTCGGAGGCCATGCCCATAATGTCAGCAACTCTCTCAGCAATCCTGCCGACATCAATCCCCTTGGCCTTCAAGCGATACTCAACTTATAATCTGAAGAACGTCCACTATTTCACAAATGGCCTTCTTCCACAGTATTTCCCGAAAGGAATAGATTTTAGAAAAGCCACCGAAGAAGATCTTGCCATTGCAATAAAAAAGCTTAATCATAGACCAAGGAAATGCCTGGGCTACCAGTCTCCTCATGAAGTCTTCTGGAGTTCACGAAATGGTGCACTTGCAACTTGAATTCACCATTCAAGTCAAGAAATCAATATACTGTCCCCAGAATTCGCAAACGCCAGGCCTACGGATTTCGAGATATGGCCTATTTCAAACTGAGATTGTACCATTTGCATTCTCAAGCGTACTCATTAACCGGATGAACCAAAACAGGTCGAACAAAAATGACCTATAATGAGATCTATTTCTTGGTAACAATCTGCTATGCTTTTCATAATGAATCTAACCAGTTAGTAGATGGCTTCTGTATAACTTTCAGAAATTAAAAGCTTAACAAATAATTTTAAGATATTTTATGGCAGTTATTAGCTTCATAGCTCAAAATTGGAATGTTATGCATAAAACGGTAATATCCCATGAAACCCATCTCTCCTGAAATCAAGATCCTTTATGACGCGGCTCTTATCAAGAAAGGCATACCTCTGCCCGCCCATTTTCATTACAGGAAACGGCTGCGGTATGATCTGGATTTTTGTCTTGGATATCATCACAAACCGGCAAATAGGGAAAGTTTGGCGCCGTTTGTTCAAAAACCGAAGGAAAGGAAGCAGATCGCTCAATAACGGGAGCAGGTGTTTGATGCCGTTTCCCTGTTTTATCAGATGAAGAAGGTTGATCAAGGCAAGAGGCATACATTAAAAAACAATAAAGGAAATATTTCAACAAAAAAAACCGAATTAAAAACAACCAACGCCGATTGTGTGGATACCGGGACGCTCTTTAATAATTTAATTGACATCATATATGATTGATATTAAGACTATAATATGCCAAGAACTGCACGCCTTGATGCTCCTGGAGTTCTACACCATGTAATGATTCGGGGGATAGAACGCCGGAAGATATTCCGAAACGATAAAGATCGGGAGGATTTTATTGAAAGACTTGAGGTCCTCTGTCCCGAGACGCAGACAAGCTGCTATGCGTGGGCTTTTCTATCTAATCATGCCCACTTTCTTTTTCGTACCGGAACGGCCCCACTATCCAGACTCATGAGGCGACTTCTCACCGGTTATGTTATTGCCTTTAACCACCGACATAGACGTCATGGTCAGTTATTTCGGAACCGATACAAATCCATTGTCTGCCAAGAAGATGTCTATCTCCGGGAATTGGTTCGCTATATCCACCTGAACCCTATCCGTGCAGGGATTGTAAAAGCCCTTGAGGAACTAAAAAGCTACAAATATTGCGGCCATAGTTCTCTAATGGGCAAAACCAAAAGGAACTGGCAAGACACCGATTATGTTCTCGGCTATTTTGGGAAGACGAAACCTCAAGCGAGAAAAGAATATGAAACCTTCGTTAAAGAAGGGCTTACACAAGGTCGAAGGAAGGAATTAACAGGTGGGGGATTGATACGAAGTCTCGGGGGTTGGACCGAAGCTAGAGAAAGGTTGCAGGGTCGTGATCATATGATGAGCGATGAACGAATCCTGGGTGATTCTGATTTTGTCGATTCAGTTATTTTCCGATCTGAGGAACAATATGAACGAAGGCATAAACTCAAACGGCATGGATACGATCTGGATCGTATTGTCGGAAGAGTTGCTGAAGTCTTAGATATGGATCCGGATGAGGTTTTTTCAAAAGGACGTCAGGATAGAAAAGTAAAAGCAAGGAGTCTCCTCTGTTTTTGGGCGGCAAGGGAATTGGGCATGTCCAATACAGCGTTGGCTAAGAAATTGGAAATGAGTCTCGCCGGCGTCGGATTTTCCGTGGAGAGGGGGGAGTCAATAGCCAAAAATGGCAAATATTTACTTATAGATTGAGTTCTTGAATTAATAAGCAATGACGCAGATGATAGATTTCCTAACCATGCAAATACAGCCGATGGCGCGTTCAGGCAAGTAAACTTGCCCGCCCGCTTGCGGCTGATCCGCGGCGATTCTCGGCGACGCTGCTGACTTGCGGATGGGGTCGCCAGTTGCCGAAAGCAAAAGAACGATAGGAAATTCCCATGTTTCATTGGTTTATCGATCGTCGCCGAAAGAAGCTCACCCAGGCTCCTTTCCCTTCCTTATGGGAGGACATAATCCGCCGTAACGTTGCCCACTACAGCATGCTGGAAGATGCCGAGCGTGATCACCTGCGTGCCTTGATCCAGGTGTTTATCGCCGAAAAAAATTGGGAAGGAGCTGGTGGACTGGAACTTACCGACGAGATCCGCGTCACGATCTCCGCTCAGGCCTGCCTGCTTCTTCTGGGCCTGCCCCACAACTACTACCAGAACGTGGAATCCATCATCGTCTATCCTTCTACTGTTGTTCCGCCTCAACGCAAGCCAGGATTCTTTGAGAATACATTCGCACCAGTTGAGCTTGAGCATCCCATTATCGGGCAGGCGTTTCAGCAGGGGCCGCTAATTATTGTCTGGGATGCAGCCTTGCACGGTGGCCGCCATCCCGAGTCCGGTCACAACGTTATTTACCACGAATTCGCCCATAAACTGGACATGCTCGACGGCGCGGCCGACGGTACACCTCCACTGCGCGACCGGGCTGAATACCGTGACTGGGTCCTGACAT
The DNA here is from genome assembly GCA_049282265.1 of Desulfatiglandaceae bacterium. Taxonomy (GTDB): domain Bacteria; phylum Desulfobacterota; class DSM-4660; order Desulfatiglandales; family Desulfatiglandaceae; genus CAYUCJ01. The sequence continues at coordinate 5,567 of JBAPTR010000190.1, forward strand.
GTTCGCGTGAATATCTACGTCTCAAACGCGACACCGAAAAGGGCAAGGAATCTTTCCTGAATGCCTACGGTGCGACTAGCGAAGCGGAATTTTTCGCCGTCGCCACAGAGCAATTCTTCGATCAGCCGTGGTTAATGATTGCGCATGCACCGGACCTTTATCGTGTTTTGCAGGAATACTACCGTCAGGATCCCTCCGAACGTGTGCCCCGTAATAACTGAACGGGGGAAAGTTAAAATCAAGACTGGGAAGGGGATAGGGTCGGGCCACGCTAAGTATTAAAATTATGAAGTTATGGGCGTTATAAGATGAGCGGGAGTTGATGTGGGAGAAGAAATACTTTTAGTGGCGCTCGGCTGCGGCCGCTTGCCCGGGATATTTGATATTACTGCGAGACACCCCTTTGTCGTTTTTGGAACGATGGATGGGAAAGTTTTTGCCGATCTCAATGATCGCGTTATGGATAGTAAGGCGTCCGCCTTGCCGGTCTATTTTTATGAAACCGGGTGAATCATGCCGCGCTGGCTGGTTGCCGTTGGCAACCTCGACAAAGTCTGGCTTACAGTCCCCGAGGATGTTGCAGCGGAGGAGCTCCAAAATGCTTTCCGAACCTATTTCGGCGCAGAATGGGCCGAAGTCATAGACGTCGCCGAGGAATCCTTCTCCTACAACGCTTTCAACAATGCCTACTTCGCCGTTCGCGACCTGCGCCCTTTGGAAAATCTGACCTTGGACCAGCTTCTGGAAAAGAAAGGGAGCGCTCCGCAGCCGAATATTATCGTAAGCTAACGCTTCTCAGTTATCAGAATCAATTACAAAAGCGTGTGATGTAGCTGTAAAATTGCTTCCGGTCTGGAAAACATGGATAAAGGCAGTTATCCCAAACAATATGATTGAAATGGCAAAGAAAATCTATCTCGGAAAAATGTTAAGGCAACGCTTCAGTGGGCAAATGTCGAAAAACTTCCCTTTCCGGACAACCATTTTGATACAATAGTTGATGGAATCGCAAAAAGTCCGTCCGTGGACTTTCTACTCACGGAAACCGAAAAGTGTGATTTTCGGTTTCCTCACAAATCAACGGATTGTGTTGCACCCCATTGATTTGCGTGTCCGTCCATGGGCACTATGATGACTTCCGACGAACTCATGATATTGATTGAGTTCGTTTCTTATGGGATGGCGCGAAGTGGCATAAATCAGCTTCCAAGGAAGTCGTCTCTTCTGCCGAAGTCAACGAGCCGGGCGTGAGGGTCTTTTTTGGACCCTTTCTCATAGTGCACTTGGCACCAGACACCGACATGGACGACTATTTGGGGTTTACGTCTCCAAACCCCACGCGCTTCTATGAATTTACGCTAAACCCCAAATCGGCGTCCATTCCCTCCGAAGTGTTTAGAAAGGGTCTGAAAAAGAGTGTCAGGTTCGGCTCCACTTCGTTGCTCATAGGCTGCCGATTGCGGTATAAACCAGCTTTTTACAAAGTCATCATTAACACAATGACCCTTTCAGGCTACCCAAATGGGAAACAGGTCATTGCAGAATTTTATCGAGTTTTAAAAGAGAGAGGGAAATTATTAATAGTCGATTTCGAGTACCCCTCAAAGAGAAATCTTTTTGGTTATTGGCTTACAAAGTTAATGGAATCGGCCGGAGATACTATAAGAGATATCTCGAAAATACTTCAAGAGTTTCCTTTTGAATATATTGAAGAAGGAATTGGGGGTATCGGTAGCCTGCATTTCTATATACCAAGAAAGCTAAGAAACACATGAACGCGGATTTGTTTCTTCGTTGCCGCTACGAAACAAACCGGTTATGCTAATCGTTTGGCGCAAGAACAAATTGGAGAAAGATGTCAATGAAAACAAATAGTTTAAGAGAATGGGGCAAAAGCATCATCGCGAAAGGTGGTATTCTTGTATTCTTCATAATGGCTTTTGAAGTTATGATAATGATAAGCCCTTTTGCCTTTTTCTTCTATTCCGTATTCAATCCAATCTTTCATTGGCTGGATGCTTACCCAGCCACAAGGTGGTTAATACATTTCTTTTTGCCACATATGGTATTGCCACCCACCGTAACACTAAAGATTATTCGTATCTCAGGCTCTGTACTATTTGTTGCAGGTTCCATTACTTTTATTATTTGTGCCCTACAGGTTTATCTGGGCAAGATATTCAAGCGGGGAATAGCAAACCGGGGAATTTATCGTTTTGTCCGCCACCCTCAATATACTTCACTTGGGGTATGGGGCGTCGGCATGGTGATTTTGTGGCCACGCTTTATAGTGCTATCCACCCTCTCAATTATGTTTATTCTTTACTATTTTTTGGCGAAAGACGAAGAGGGGAGGATGGCTAAGCAATATGGTGATTCATACAAGGCGTATATGAGAAAAACAGGAATGTTTTTTCCGCGTATATGGGAAAGCGGATCCAAAGTACAATTGTCAACCAATCTATTTCAGGCTAAGAATATTTTCACTCTGATGTCTGTAGTGCTTATCGTTATTGGTGCTGGTTTTTTATGCAGGTCCATCACACTAAATTCACTTCAACTTACATCAAAAGACAATGTAACTCTTGTATCCATTATGCCGGAAGATTCAGAAAAAGAACCGGCAATACTGCATACCATACAATCCGGTAGTATAGAGTTTTTGCACAAAGACAGAGATTATCTTGGTTATGAAATGCCGGTGGATTATATCATGCAAGGCATGATCGCCAATACAGGAGCAGAACATCATCTATACAAACAACATCATACGGTTGGGCTTATTGTCGACTGGGTTCTTCATCCATTTGAGCATTTAAGGCGGTCGCCATCTGCACACATGGCAAAAATGAGAAATATTGATCCAGCTATGGCAAGACGGCACCATTGCCCTTTGGGAATCAACAATCCAAATATGGATTGTAATAATTGCGAATACAGGCGAGTGGTTTTTGTTGAAGTAGATCATCCCTCTAATAAACATATATCAGGGAAACAGTTATTTGCCTTTAATACCACAAGAGTGCCGGTTGGGTTTATCGATATTAATACTATAACAGGCGAGATCTTAAATAAAAAACGAGTGGAGGCGAAAACAGCTTGGAGCGATGTACCCACACCAGCGATTTAGTGACGAACTCCATCAACTCGGTCGTGCAAAAGCGCTGCTTCGCTCTGTTTTTGCACGACGGTTATGGCGAACGCCAGAAGTATATTTTGAGGTTAATAAAATGGAACAAATTTTATCCAATCACGATCGCGTTCAATTGGACGAACGCATTGTTGAAACTGAGAAACGCACGAATACCCAGATCGTCCTGGCCGCAGTTAAGCGCAGCGATAGTTACGTGGAACTGCCGTGGAAAGCTTTTGCCCTTGGGGCGTCCATTGCAGGGCTGCTGACCTTTTCGACGGATTTGGTTTTGTCCGATTGGGTTTCAAATACAATGGTTCTCGTCTTGGTTGTGGCCATACTCGCGGCCGGTGCTGTCTTTTCCCTTTTGACTGTCTTTATTCATCCATTCGCAAGGCTATTTTTATCTGCTCATCGCGCTGAAACAGAAGTGCGGCAATACGCCGAGGCGCTCTTCCTTTCCCGTGAGATGTTCGCAACAAGCGGACGTACAGGCATTCTGATGCTCATCAGCCTTTTCGAGCGACATGTTGTTATTCTTCCCGACAAGGGACTCACTAATCGATTAACCAGTGATGTCATGCAGAATATCATTAAGAAAATGTCCAGACATCTTGCCCAGAATGAAGTCGGTCCAGCCATGGAAGTCGGCCTGGAAGAGCTGGCCAAAGTCCTCGAGAGCTCAGCACCGGGCTTGCGGGATGGAAGAAATGAGCTGTCCAACGAAATCATTGAGGAGAAGGGTGTATGAGGAAATCAATAATATTTCTATTCCTATCAGCTATGCTCCTGACAACGTCGATCGCTGCCGGCGTGGACATACCTTATCTCACAGGCCGGGTGACCGATAATGCGCAAATACTTTCCTCAGAAACACGCAAGTCCCTTACTGAAAGCCTTAAGGCCCATGAAAGCCGCACAACCAATCAGATAGCCATTCTCACTGTTCCCACCCTTAACGGAGAGAGCATTGAAGACTACGCTGCTGCTGTTTTTGAAGAATGGAAGCTGGGTCAGAAAGGCAAGGATAATGGCATTCTTATTATCGTTGTTCCAAATGACAGGCGCATGCGTATCGAGGTGGGCTACGGGCTTGAAGGCACAATGACCGATTCAATGGCAGGCCGTATCATCCAGTATGTTATGACGCCCAAATTCAAGAAAGGAGATTTTGCCGGCGGAATTACCGACGGTGCCAAGGCTGTTATTGAGATACTGGAAGGAGGGAAAGTACAGGAAATAGCAGATCACAAGAGGAATACTGCGGAGAAAACGGGCTTTTTGAATATTGAAAGCCCTGATATGACAATTATGGAACGCATTCTCTTCGGTGCTTTTATTTTCGGTATTATCGGACTTTTCACAATTATCGGGATTTTAACCCCCGGTGTCGGTTGGTTCCTCTATTTTTTCCTGATACCGTTCTGGGCAATGTTTCCGATCATCATCCTCGGCACAAAAGGTGCTTTTGTTTGCCTTGTCACTTATGTGATTATTTTCCCGTTAGCAAAACTTTTTCTTAAGAACTCTCATTGGTATAAAAAGGCCAAAAATAATTTGCGCACCAAAGGAAAAACATCAATCGGCGGTTTTGTCCTTTCATCCGGAAGATCCAGCGGATCATGGTCATCGGGCAGTTCCGGAAGCTCGGGCTTTTCAGGCGGAGGCGGATCATCAGGCGGAGGCGGCGCTTCAGGAAGCTGGTAATTCAAATTGGTGTGTGGGTGGGGGCGGGGTCCACTATAGTTCCTCAAATTAACAAGGGTTCCAAAGTGACAGACCATTTTCAGCAATGAAAGCATTAGGAGACAAAACCTTGTTTTCGGAGGCGCGCGGAAAAATGACCTTGTGAGGTCGGGGAATAAGAGGCACAATGCAAGGCGGCTTGCCCGTCCAGGACGGGCTTTTCCGGGTTAGAAATCTGACCGGTTGAGGAACCGAGGGGAAAGGAGGATAGAAATGATGCAGCCACAAGGACCATTTTGCCAGAGTTGTGCCATGCCTATGGACAAACCGGAACTTTTCGGGTGCGTTCCGGTTCCGCCCGAGAGGAATCTGTCAGGTGAATGGCTCGACAGGATTACGGGCATACCCGGATCTGAGATTTCAGGCGTCCACCTCCGCCTTCCGGGCCATGGAGACAAGGGACCGACACTCGAGATCTTTCAGTATGGCACCCGCCCGAATCACCCCTACGTCCAATCAAACACCCCGGGATTTTCGCACATCGCTTTTGCCGTGGATGACGTATCAGAAACAGCACAGGCCGCCTTTGGTCACGGCGCCTCTCCAGTAGGGGAGCTGGTGGTCAAGGACGTGCCCGCGTGGGCATTCTTACGGTTCAATATGTCAAGGACCCCGAGGGGAACATCGTCGAAATCCAGAAATGGGCGATAACCGAGGATTAGGAGGTTGAGATGAAGACCGGACTGCTGGTTGTCGATATGCAGAACGATTATTTCCCAGGCGGAAAGATGGAGCTGGTGGGAATGAACGGGGCAGTGGAGAATGCTGGAAAGCTGCTCAGTTTCTTCAGGAAAAAGGAATGGCCGGTCTTTCACATTCAGCACGTGGCCCTCCAAGACCAGGCCACCTTCTTCCTTCCAGACACCAACGGGGTTGCCATTCACGAGCGTGTGAACCCCCTGTCGGGGGAGGGGATCATCATCAAGCATTTTCCCAACAGCTTCCGGGAGACAATACTTTCAAAGGCCTTGGAGAGTGCTAAAATTGACCGGCTGGTGATCTGCGGCGCCATGAGTCACATGTGCATCGACGCCACGACGCGAGCGGCCGCGGACCTGGGATTCGAGTGTTTGGTAATCCACGATGCGTGTGCAACAAGGGATCTCCAGTTTGGAGAGCAAACCATACCTGCACATCAGGTTCACGGCGCTTTCATGTCGGCCCTGGGGTCTGCTTATGCAAAGGTATTGCGTTTCGAAACCTTCGCGGCTGTGACGTCAAACTAAAGATGCCATCTCAACTTAGTTTCGAACGGAGACTGGCCTGCCACGGCGTAGTTCGTAGTGAAATGAAGAACGAAGACTGGTCGGGGCGAGAGGATTTGAACCTCCGACACCCTGCTCTCAAAGGGTTGCGGTGGGGCCACTAACTATCCAAGTTTATTAATGATCAGGCAACATAAGGGCCTTATTCAGGAACCCTATTTAGCTTAGAAGAACCAAAAAAACGTTCTTGATATGGGTTCCACTTCAGGATTAAGCCTTTGTGCACATATTGAACCTTGAACCCTTATAGCATGAGAAGGGAGGCAGGTCATGAGCCCATATCGGGATAGGGATGAATTCGTCGCGATTTTGTCTGCTCTGTGGGACGAAATCTTTGCCACGCCGGCTGTTGTACAGAAGGTAGCAGGCGAAAAAGTGGTGATAAAGTTCCGGTACACGGATTTCAAGACAGCCCTGTTCATCGATATCAGCGGCGAGACCCCAAGGTATTACTGGGATCCCGAAGAAGGTACCCCGTCCGATGTGGAGATGATCCAGACCTCCGAGACCAGCCATAAATTTTGGATGGAAGCCCTCAATGTGCCCATGGCCATTGCTACCAGGAAGGTGGTGGCAAAGGGTTCGGTGCAGAAGGCCCTCAAACTTCTCCCTGCATTGAAACCAGCCTTTGCCCTGTATCCAACCATTTTAAAACGCATGGGGCGGGAAGATCTTCTCAAGGCGGAAACCGCCCAGAGAAAGAAGAAGAGACGTACGTTCAGGTTATTCGGACGGAAAAGACCGGGCACGTACGATATTGATACTATTCCTTTGTTTCCCCTATCATTCACAGAACCTCAACCAGAGATATCATCTGCAGAGAAAACGCCCAGGGGAAAACCTGTCTCCCCGGTAGATCTCCTGAAGATCATGTATACAATCCGGGCCTTTGAGGAGCACCTGGCCCACGCCTTCCAGGAAGGAGAGCTCCCCACTGAAGCCATTCATCTTTCCCTGGGGCAGGAAGGCGTGGCAGCAGGGGTATGTATGAATCTCAGGGAATCGGATTATCTCAATACAACCCACCGGGGGCATGGGCATATCATCGCCAAGGGCGCGGATATAAAGAAGATGATGGCCGAGCTCTACGGGAAGGCAGACGGGCTCTGCAAGGGAAAGGGCGGGTCCATGCACGTGACCGACGGGAGCATCGGCGTGCTGGGGGCCAACGGGATTGTGGGCGCGGGATACCTCCTGGCCCTGGGAGCGGGATTCAGCATCAGGCATCAGAAAAAGGACGACAGTATTTCAGTGGTCATTTCAGGCGACGGCTCCGTGAACCAGGGGATGTTCCACGAGGCCATGAACATGATATCCCTCATGGAGTTGCCCGTTCTGGTGGTGGTGGAAAACAACCTCTACGGGGAGTTCACCAGCATTGACCGCCATTCAGCCGTGACGGATATCCGGAAGCGGGCGGCGGGTTATGGAATAGAATCTTTTCGTGTTGACGGGAACGACGTATCGGCCCTTTTTTCAACGGTTCGGGATATCATTGAAAAGATGAGATCAGATGGCAAGCCGCGGTTGGTGGAGGTGATGACCTACCGTTGGCACGGCCATATGGAAGGAGACCCTCAACCCTATAAGCCGGCGGGGGAACAGGCCACATTCCGGAAAAAGGATCCCATCCTGAAACTGGAAAAGGAACTGCTGGACCAGGGTGTCCTGGATGCTGACACCATGGCCGACATGAAAAAGCACATTGCGAAGGAAATCGAGGAGGCGGTTGCCTTTGCCCGGGGTGCGGAACCACCGGAAGAGGGTGCATTATTGTCCGATATCTATACCCCGGAAGACCCGGGCCTCTTCTCAGGTTCTTTTTCAACCGGTGGCGCCATGGACGAGAGATCGGTTTCCGAGGCTATCAATCTGGCACTGGCCCAAGAGATGGAACGGGACAACAGGGTCTTCCTGTGGGGAGAGGATGTCACCCTGGGTGGATATTTTAATGTTACTGCCGGGCTGGTGGAGCGGTTCGGTTCGGACAGGATCATTGATACGCCCATATCGGAAAATGCTATTGTGGGAGGCGCGGTTGGCGCCGCCATGACCGGCATGCGGCCTGTAGCTGAAATTCTGTTTAGCGACTTCCTTACCTGCTGCATGGACCCCATCGTGAACCAGGCCGCCAAACTGCGGTACATGACCGGGGGCCAGGTGTCTATTCCCCTCACCATCCGAAGCCCTGTGGGCAGCGGGATCGGGATGGCGGCCCAGCATTCCCAGGCCATGGAGCGATTTTTCCTCGGGATACCGGGCCTGATGGTGGTGGCACCTTCGGATGCCTATACCTCCATGGGCCTCCTGAAATCGGCCATCCGGTCCAGCAACCCGATCCTGTTTTTCGAGCACAAGCTGCTCTACGCCGAGCCGGGGAAAGTCCCCCGGGATGATTATGTCCTTCCTATTGGCAAGGCCCGGGTCATTTGTGAGGGAAAGGATGTAACCATTGTCACCTACCTCCTGGGCGTGGGTATAGCGAAGGAAGCTGCCGGGCTCCTTTCAAACGAGGGCATAGAGGTGGAGATCATCGATCTCCTGACCCTCTACCCCATGGACACCCAAACCATCCTGGATTCAGTTGCCAGGACAGGCCGTCTGGTAACACTGGAAGAAGGGCACTTTACCGGCAGCGTGGGCTCCGAGGTCATCTCGCGGGTATCTCTGGCGGGATTCAGTCTCCTGAAGGCGCCACCCGTGAAAATCGCCGCACCGGAGTGCCCCATCGCCTATGCCAAAAACCTCGAAAACGCCATGCTGCCCTCGGCGGAAGCAATCGCGCAAAAAATTGAAGCCTTGTTTGGATGACCTACTCGGCCAACCGGCACTACCGGCCAACGGGGTTAGGAGGAGATCATGGGAAAAGAACCATTTGAGGAGGAAAAGAGGCAGGCACTGGCGGAATATGCCCGCTATGTCAATCCCCAGAAGGTGCGGGTCTTGAAGAACGCGGGGCTGGACATTATCGAGGGGAGACGGGAAGGCGCTTGTGTGTGGGACATGAACGGGAAGCGGTATATCGACTGCATCACGTCGGCAGGCTCTTTTAATGTGGGGAGGAGAAACCCTGAGGTTATAGCGGCATTGAAACAGGCCCTTGATGGATATGACCTTGGCGGGTTCCTCATTTGCAGCAAACCAAAGGCCGATCTGGCAAAAAAGCTGGCAGAGATCACGCCTGGAGATTTGCAGTATGTCATGTACGGCACAGGCGGGGGTGAAGCCAACGATTTCGCCATCAAGCTTGCCAGGGGGTTTACCTTGAAGACAGGGATTATTTCGACCCTTAAAGCCTATCATGGGCACACGGGATTTTCCCTGGCAGCCATCGGGAGGGAGGAATACCGGAAGCCTTTTGAGCCGATGGTCCCGGGCTTCAAACATGTTCCGTTCAATGACCTTGATGCTATGAAAGAAGCAGTCACGGACGAAACAGCCGCGATCATCATTGAGCCGGTCCAGGGGGAGGGCGGCATCCATCTCGCCACTGATGAGTATCTGCAGGGCTTGCGACAGCTCTGTGATGAACGGGAAGTGGTTCTCATCTTTGATGAAATCCAGACCGGGTTCGGGCGGACCGGAAAGATGTTCTGCTGTGAACACGCCGGGGTGGTGCCCGATATTATGACCCTCGGGAAATCTCTGGGTGGTAATTTGTACCCCATTTCAGCGACCATTTACCGGGAGGAACTCAACGATTTTGTCATGACCCATCCATTCACCCATCTTTCCACCTTCGGCGGATCGGACCTGGGGTGCATCGTGGGAATGGCGGCCATTGATTACATCATTAAAAACGGACTTCCGGAACACGCAGCGGCTATGGGCGAAAGGTTCCAGAAGGGCTTTGATGGCCTCCTGGAGCGCTACCCCGAACTCCTGGTCGAAGTAAGAAGGAAAGGGCTCATGATGGGGCTCCAGTATACCAACGATTCCATCGGCCCCCGGATGAGCTACCAGCTCGCCCAGCATGGAGTCATGGCCATATACACCGGGAATGAACCCTCGGTTATGCGTATTATGCCGGTCCTGGGAATTCAACCGGAGGAGGTGGCTGAGGTCCTTGACGCCTTGGATAAGTCCATGGCGGAGATCATGAACCAGGGGGGGATTGAGAAGTATTGATAAGGACAGGCATAAGGCGCACGGTTTGCCCGCCGGCCTTGTGGCGGGCGGAAGGCCAAAGGAGAACGAAAAATTGTGAAGATGACGGTCGTTGGGTGTGAGCCGTTTCAGAGCAATAAAAAGGGGGAGGAAAGGGATTATGGCAACTGCTGATGAGATTATGGAGGCCCTGGAGGACTTCAAGGAACAATGCAACAACAACAAGAGGCTCCGGAGGATGCAGCGGGACTGGTCGAAGGTCCTCCACTATGAGGCTGCGGATACGGGCGACACCTTTACCATGACCGTGGTGGAGGGAGAGACCACCCGGAACGAGATGGGGAAGCACGGCACACCGGACGTGGTAATCGAGACCGACAGCGAGACCATGTGCGACATGTTCTGGGGGGATGCGAATCCGACCCAGAAATATTTGAAAGGTGAAATAAGGGTCAAAGGGAGCCAGGAAGATGTCATGCGGATCGATGCCATTACGGCGGTCATCTGGCCGGAGGTGTGACATGTCCGTGATTGACGACATTCTCAGTGAAACGGATCCTGAAAAGATCAGGAAAGAGACGGAGTTCAATTACCGGGAATACGTGAACCCCTTTGCCCTCAGGATGTTCAAGAACGCCAGCCTTGACATTGTCGAAGGCAAGCGGGAAGGGGCGTCTGTCTGGGATGTGTCCGGGGAAAAATATATAGACTGCGTGACGGGCGCGGGCATCTTCAACGTGGGCCGTCACAATACCGAGATCGTCGCGGACCTCAAAAAGGCCCTTGACGTGTATGACATGGGAGGCTGGATCAGTATCCTGCGGGAGCGCGGGCTGCTCGCCGGAAAGCTCGCCGAGATCACGCCCGGGAACCTGAAATATTCCCTCTTTTGCTGCGGGGGCGGAGAGGCTGTAGAGGTAGCGGTAAAGCTGGCAAGGGGACATACGGGCAGGAGGGATATCATCTGTATGGAGAACGGATATCACGGGGTCACGGGATTCGCCCTGCCCGCCACGGGGAGAGACGTCTACAAGACCCCTTTCGCGCCCCTGGCACCGGGATACCTCCATGTGCCTTTTAACAATATCGAAGCGGTGAAAGAGGCTGTCACTGAGGACACAGCGGCTGTTTTGCTTGAACCGGTGCAGGGCGAAGGCGGGATTATTCCCGCGGATGAGGACTACCTCAGGTCCCTTCGGGAAGTCTGTGATCAGAACGAAATTCTCCTCATTTTTGATGAGGTGCAGACCGGTTTTGGAAGGACCGGGAAGATGTTCTGCGCGGAACATAGTGGGGTAGTCCCTGATATCATGGTCCTTGCCAAGTCCCTTTCAGGGGGGATCTATCCCATTTCCTGCGCTGTCTTTACAGAAGATATCAGCGACTTTCTCATGACCCATCCCTTCGTCATCATCAATTCATTCGGGGGTACTTCCCTCGCGTGCCTGGTGGCTCTGGCGACCATCGAATATATCGAGAAAAACGATCTCCCCGCGCGTGCGCACAACATGGGCGAACGATTCATGGCCGGGCTCAATATTATCAGGGAAAAGTATCCTGATCTGGTGGTGGATGTGCGGGGGAAAGGCCTGATGCTGGGCATGGAGTTTCTTGATGACAGCATCGGTCCGCGAATGGTCTATCAACTCAGGAAAAACGGCGTCATCACTATTTATACCTTCAATAACCCGCGGATTATCAGGATCATGCCGACCCTGGTGATCACTGAACAAGAAGTTGATGTTGTCCTCGATGCACTGGAGAGATCTCTGCGGCAAATCATGATTCAGGAGGAACGCTTTGAAGAAGGTCGTCAGAAATGAAGGAATAGAGGTGATCCCATGACAGAGTTGAGACGGGCCCTGGGCTTGAGGACCGTGGTTTCCACGGGCGCCGGTATGGCCCTTGCCACGGTCAACTATGTGGCGTTCATTGAAGTGGCCAGCTATCTTACGGGAAATTCCGCGTGGATAGCCATTCTGACCTCCGGCATCATGGCAGTCCTTGCCGGTTCCTGCTTTTCGGAACTCAACTCCATGTACCCGTCGGCCGCGGGGATTAAGCTCTACATTGAAAAAGCCTTTGGGGAGAGAGCGGCGATTATCATTGCCGGTGTGTACGTGATGGGCCAGCTCGCCATTGTGGGGGCGGAAATTTATATCCTCTCTCAGGCCCTGGGCCAGGGATTTACGTTTATGACGCCGGTGGTATGGGCGATCGCGTTTGGATTGGTCCTGCTCTATCTGAATTACCGGGGGATACGGATCGCCGGCACCGTTCAGGACATCATCGCCTATGCCATGTTTATCGGCCTGATCCTGGTGTCGGTCTATGGTTTTTACCGGATCGATTTTCAAATAGCCATGCCCTTTGAAGTGGGGAGCCTGGACGGTTTTATCCAGGCGGTGGCCATCGGGATCGCCTGTTTCATTGCCTTTGAATGGGTGGTTACCCTCTCCGAGGAGGTCACGGATACGAAGATCATCCCGAAGGGCATGATGTTGTCTCTGGGGCTTCTGGCCATTACTTATGCCCTATTTTCAACAGCAATGACCTCGATCCTGGATAAACAGCAGCTCGCCTGGGTCCTGAAGCCGGAAGGACTCCCCATCCCGCACCTCCTCTACGGGAAGAAGCTGCTAGGCGGTTTTGGCCTGTACTTCATGATCGTCATGGCCCTCTTCGCTTCTCTCACCTCACTGAATGCGGGAATTATGACCGCCTCCAGGTTTCTCTATGCCATGGCCAGGGACTGGTCCATCCCGCGGTTCATCGCCAAACTTCACCCGAAGTATGCAACCCCTTGGGTGGCTATGCTCGTGGTGTGCGTGTACGCCGTCATCATAACGGTCTATGGCTTTTTGACCCATTATGTGCTTTCCATGATCCTGATCATCGCTGCCACCGAGTGTATGATTTATATGGTCATGGCCCTTTCAGTCATCCGTCTTCGGTATAAGGAACCGGACACAAAGAGGGGCTTCAGGATAAAAGGAGGGATCACCATTCCCATTGTGGTCATTCTTGTGTATGGCATTGTGGCGGGATCTATCCTCTTCGGCCCGGTCAAGCCCCAGGATGAACTGGACCAGCACATTGCCCTTTTTTTTATCCTGGGCCTCGCGATCCTGAATACGCTTTATGTATATACCATATTGCCGAGACTTCGGGCAAAATATCAGAAGCTTGCCGAGGCCAGGAAGCCGCGGAGAAGACGAAGGACGCCGGCTCCTTCCGAATGACGATGGTTTCTTGGGATTTTGCAGCCTCGTTCAGTACCTTTGGCGCATGTTCCTTGAATTCACTAATGGCCATTGTCTTCACGTGACCACCTCCTTCTTTCATGAAATAGTCAAATAAAGTGGTCAAGTCAGGAGAAAATGTCAGAAGCCATATGGTGCATGGTGGATAGAACTGTTTTCAACATTTCGCTCCCATTGCAACCCCTTCATCGCACCATATGCCTTTCTGTCTTACAACCTTTCAAAAATCCGATTGATCCTCTAGGATGGAACTGCACAATCATAAGAAGAGGAGAAAAGGAAAGGTGATTTCTATGGCCCTTATTGAAATGCAAGACATCAAGAAAGACTATTTTCTCGGGGAAGCCGTGGTCCATGCGATTCAGGGGATCGACCTGCAGATTGATACGGGGGAGTTTGTGGGCATCTGGGGGCCGTCAGGCTCGGGTAAGACCACCTTGCTCAATCTGATCGGGGCCATTGATGAACCGACGGAAGGCTCTCTGGAGATCGCCGGCCGGGAAGTAAGCTCCTTGTCGGACAATCAGAGAAGTGAGCTTCGTAATGAATCCATCGGCTTTATCTTCCAGGGTTTTAACCTGATCCCGGTCTTCTCCGCCCTGGAGAATGTGATGCTCCCCCTCCAGATCAAAGGGACCTCCCCGGGTGACGCCAAGGCCAGAGCCTTTAAACGGCTGGAGGCGGTCGGCCTGGCGGATCTGGTCAACAATCGCCCCTTTAAGATGTCCGGCGGACAACAGCAACGGGTGGCTATTGCCCGGGCCCTGGTGACCGATCCCTCACTGGTGATCGCCGATGAACCGACCGCCAACCTGGATTCGAAAACCGCACACATGATCCTTGATCTCATGCGCGATTTGAATGAGAAAGAGAGGACCACTTTTATCTTTTCCACGCACGATCAACGGTTGCTGGATCGGGTCAAACGCCTGGTTCGTATGGAGGACGGCCGAATCATTGAAGGAGGGGCGGGACAATGATCAACTGGATGAAACTTGCCGTTCGCAACGTCCTCAGAAACAAACGCCGCTCGCTGGTCACCCTGCTGGCCATCGGTGTGGGCTTCTCGGCCGTCAGCCTTTTTTACGGGTATGTTAGCTACATGTATTATGGACTGAGAGTATCGGCAATCCGGGGCGAGGGACTCGGGAATCTGACGATTTTCAAGGCCGGATGGAATGAAAAAGGGAAGCTCGATCCGGAAAAATATATGCTCTCGAAAGAGGAAACCGAGCGGATCATGAAAATCGTCTCAGCGGAGAACGGGGTGGTCGTGGCTACCCCTCAGATCCATGTGAGCGGCATCGTGTCAAATGGCACGGCATCCACCATCTTCATCGCGCAGGGTGTGGTGCCCAAGGACGAAAAGATCATCAAGGGCGCCTGGGCTGAATTCAGGCCGGTGAAGGGAAAGACCCTGGACGACAAGATTACTTATGGCGTGGAAGCGAGCCAGGACCTGGCCAGGTACCTCGGCTTTTCGCCCGGCGCCGACGGGGTCGTCATGGCGACTACTCTCGGAGGCCAGATGAACGCCATGGATATTCTCGTCAGGGGCGTATACGATACCGGTTCGGATGCGACGAATGACAAATACATGCGATGCACTTTCGGCTTCGCCCAGTCGCTCGTGGATACAAAATCCGCTGAAAGAATCGTGGTTCTCCTGAATGATTGGAAGAAGACAGAGAGCATGCGAACGAAACTATTAAGCAAGCTCAGTCAGGCCGGGATTCCCACCGAGATAAAGACCTGGAATGAACTCTCCCTGTTTTACAATAAGGTCAGAGGCATGTTTGACATGATCTTTCTCTTCCTGTTTTCCATCGTCCTGGTGATCGTGATCATGAGCACCGTCAACACGATGGGCATGGCTGTTCTGGAAAGAACGAGAGAGATCGGGACCCTGAGGGCGCTTGGGCTGAAGCGCAGAGGCGTATCACTCATTTTCGCTCTGGAAGGCGGGCTTTTGGGGCTCTTCGGCAGTATCATCGGAATTTTTCTACATGTGATCGTGTGGGGAGCCATTAAAATCATTTCGCCCACCTATACGCCTCCGGGCGTATCGACGCCTGTGCCGCTGGTCGTCGACCTGGTCCCCCATTTTCTGATTATTTTGGTGCTTTGTCTGGTCGTACTTTCCCTGCTGGCGGCTATTATTCCGGCCAGGCGGGCGGCCGCACAAAATGTGGTGGACGCCCTCGGGCATGTCTAAGATGATGATAGGAGGAGAACAATGACCAAGCGATCCAGTAAACGGTTTCGGAAGACGCTCCTTTGGACGATGGCTGTGGGCATGGGTCTTCATTTTTCTTGTGCTTATGCCTCCTTGTCCCCCAAGCAGATTCTCAGGAAGGCGGATGAGGCTCGGGGAAATGCAGAGGGGGTGGAATGGCGCATCGATATCCGATCCGTCGAGAGGGGACGCAAACAGCAGAGGAGGCTCCGGGTAAGTGCCCGAAGTTTCAATTCCCTGGCGGAATTCCTTGCACCGCCCAATGTGAGAGGTCAGAAGCTCCTGATGCTGGATCGCAACATGTGGTTTGCAAAACCGGGTCTGTCGAAACCGGTTCCTATTTCTCCCCGGCAGAAACTGCTCGGAGGGGCGGCCAACGGTGATATCGCATCCACCAATTATGCGGGCGATTACAACATCGTGAAGACGTCGGAAGGCATGGTGAACGGAGAAAAATGCTATCTCTTCGACCTGAAGGCCTCGGACAACAGGGCGACCTACGACCGGATACTGTACTGGATATCCATGAAGAGACTGGTCGGGCTCAAGGCCGAATTCTATACCGTTTCGGGAAAGATGTTCAAGACCGCCGTATTCGAATACAAGAACAGCATCACCATCGCAGGCAAGCCCCGGGAGTTTATTTCCAGAATGGTCATCACCAGTGCGCTGATAAAAAACGATGTCACCACCATGAACTATGGCCGGGTCGTGATCAGGAAGATCCCGGATTCCGTGTTCAATCTCAACTTATTGACGAGATGATCTCCTATAGGACGGGACAGGAGTGAGGATGCAAACGACCCTGTCAAAGAAATTGAATGTCCTCATTATTTTTGTTCTGCTTGCCGGAATGGTATGGCGGCCGGCGCCGGCCCTGTCCGCCGAGGGCGACAGTCCCGGGTCATCCGAAATCCGGAAACCGGCCGAAGCCTTTCGCTTCGATCTCCGGGTCCTGAGTTACGGCATTATCCAGCAGCCGTCCGACTCGAGCCAGAATCCGGGCAACAATTTCCTGCAGATACCACGTTACACCGGGAATCTGGAATTCCGACCCGATTTGGCCCTCAAGACCGATTCGCTGGATCTTATGGCCAAACCGAGACTGCGTCTCGAATACCGGGAGTGGGAAGAAGGATCTCGTGAGGGGAGGGGAGACTGGGAAAGCGATCTGTACGTCAATGAATGGCTGGCCAGATGGAAAGCGAACGAGAACCTTTTCGTATCCTATGGCCGGGAAAACCTGCAATGGGGACCCTCGTTTCTATTCTCCCCGTCCAATCCCTTTTTTCCGGATAACGGCCGCCGCAATCCTTACGAGGAGGTCCCGGGGATGGACTTCGGCCGGGTGATCTGGATTCCGGACAGCGCCTGGACGGTTTCTTTTATAGCAAATACGGACGAGGGACGAAACGACATCAACCTGCCCGGGCCCTTTGAAAGGGCCTATGCCTTGAAAATGGACTACCAGGGACGGGAGGGTTATGGATCGGTTATCCTGACACACCGCGAGAATTCAGAAAACAGCCTGGGATTTTACGGCGGCGTGACTTTGTCAGACGCCGTCCTCGTATATGCCGAAGGCGCCATGATCCGGCATGACTATGCCCTGTACCCCCGAAGGGACGGCTCTCCTTTCGGTGCGTCCATGGAGAGGATCCACGCGGATGATTCAACCGTCCAGCCGGCGATTCTGTTGGGAAGCTCTTATACATTCGCGGAGGGCGGCACGTTTACGGGGGAATACGCCTACTACGGTCCGGGGTATAGTGGCGCCGAGGCGGACCGTTACTATGTCTTGAGGCGAAAGGCGGCTGAGGCCCTTGCTTACGGCGGCCCTATATCCGGGCTTGGGCGGCTGACACTCTGGCAGACGGTCAATACGGGATTGCGGCACCTGAGAAGAAACTACGCCCTTCTCCAGTACAACCGGAACAATATCGAAGACTGCATCGACTTGACCTTCCGCTGGACGCAGAATCTGGATGACTGGTCAGGCCAGTTGACGGCCCTTGGGTCCTATATTCTCGGAAATCATATCCAGCTTTTTGCCGTCGGGACGGTAAACGGGGGAAGAGGCGATACGGAGTTCGGGGGCCTCCTGGATTACCAATGCATGATGGGTTTGCAGTATACATTTTAGAAAAAGGCCGGGTGATCTGAGCATGGGACTGTCCCAAGGAATTATCAACGAGCATTTTAGCCCGAAATCGAGCGGGTCAGTCGTTCCCTTACCGGCCGGGGGACACTCAGACTTAAGGAGAGGCCGGAACTGCTCACCGTCAGCCGAAATTATCTGCATCTGTTTAAACAGATGTGACGCCCCTCCTGGCTTGAAGGCAAACAGCCGACCGAGCGAAGGGAGCCCTCAAGGGGTCGGCCCTATCCTCTCCTATCTTTCATGCCTTCCATGTAAATGGGGATATTGGTTCCAAGACAACCTACGAATCAAGAAATGTGTTCAATATAATTCAGCATGAATGTTTCTATTTGCTGGATGCGCTTTAGAACGATATGATAATATTCCGTTAGAGTTTTTCATCATGAGGCACAATGGAAACTTATCGTATCTTTAAATAGTTATCAGTAAGGTGTTTTGGAACCAACCATTTACGATTGATCAAAAGACCTTGAGGGCTCGATAGCAGACTTGCAGCCTACACCTGAAAAAAAAGAAATGGTTAAGGCCTATTTGGCCTGGGGGGCCGTGTGCCTTTTTTGGGGGACCACCTACCTCGCCATCAGAATAGGAGTCAGTATCCTCCCACCCGCCCTCTTTGCCGGAATCCGCTTTGCCATTGCGGGCGTCATTTTTTTCCTTTTTCTGAGGTTCAGGGGTTACTCACTGCCCAACAGAAAGGGATTGCTGGATGCGGTGGTAGTGGGGATAGCACTGCTCGTAACGGCGAACGGACTGGTCGTCTGGTCCGAACAGTGGGTGCCGAGCGGTTTGGCCGCTTTGATCGTTTCCACCCTCCCGTTCTGGATGGCCTTTTTCGAGGGCCTCTTACCTGGCGGTGATCGACTGACCGCAAAAAAGATCTCGGGAATCCTCATGGGATTTTGCGGGGTGCTGATATTGTTCTGGCCGGATCTGAAGGGCTCCCTTGACACGAGGTATTTGAAAGGAATCCTCGTCTTGTTTCTGGCCCCCTGCTCCTGGGCGGCCGGCTCGATTTATTCCAAACACAGGCCCGTTCATACCGACCCCCTTATGGCGGCTTCGCTGCAAATGATTATTGCCGGATTCATTTTGATGTCCATCGGGGCCTCATTTGGAGAATTCAAACGTTTCGTTTTTGAACCGCTTGGTGTGGGCGCCTTAGTCTATCTGATCATATTTGGTTCCATCGTCGGATACGGTTCCTTTATCTACGCCCTTTCCAAGCTTCCCGCATCCAAGGTTTCCATGTATGCCTACATCAACCCCGTGATCGCGGTTATTCTGGGGTGGCTGGTTCTCGGAGAGCGCATGGATGGGTGGATGATAGCCGGAACAGTGGTTGTACTGGCCGGAGTCGTCATCGTCAACTCGGAGAAATCCCCCGGGAAGACCTCGTTCCATTAAGGAATGGGGTTAAAGGAGGATGTATTGTGGAATTCATTGTGAAGACTTTTTCAATTGTACGGGGTGTAACGATATGATAGCTCATCACCAAATGAAAGATGGGTTGGTCCGAGGGTTACTCTATAGAAAGTCTTCCCGAATGGGCGGGAATGTGTCCACCAGTCGCACTTTTTCGGTCAATAGCTGAGCTGCCTCTTCCTGCGTTAGCCTCTGCTTTTGCCAACCGTAATATGCCTCTTCAAATCTCATCATCCGGATCTCCTCTAGCAACTTTGTCCGTCTCATGGCCTCCTCCTTGAAGTCCATTTCGACCGGACAGTTTACGTGTCACCAACAGCTTTTTCCTGAAAATTTTAAGACACAGAAAAATGTTTAAAAAAAGAGATTCTTCGCCAATTAGTTGGAAAAAAGTGGTCAAAGATTCGAGGGTTCAAG
This sequence comes from Desulfatiglandaceae bacterium, assembly GCA_049282265.1. Classification (GTDB taxonomy): domain Bacteria; phylum Desulfobacterota; class DSM-4660; order Desulfatiglandales; family Desulfatiglandaceae; genus CAYUCJ01. The sequence continues at coordinate 25,320 of JBAPTR010000190.1, forward strand.
GATTCAAACGTATGATTTTTTGATCTTTATAAGCAATCAAGGCCTTTTAAGTGCAAAGATACATGATGCTCTAAACCCTATTCCCAAGCCTTCTCGGTCAACTTAAGATACTAGCAGCTTACCCTTTTCCACATAACGGATCATCTTAATATGAAAATCACACAAGGAACCGAAATACGTCAAATCAAAAATCTTTCAGAAATGTAATGTTTCTGAAAGGTTTTTGAAAGCTTGGACTGCTATTTTAGCACCCATTTCGGCCCTGGAACAGGACAATGGAAGGGGCAAAATCCCTGAGCGAGGAGTCATGGACGACGGAGGGAGCGTAGCTTCTGGAATATGGCGTTTGCCTGCTGAAGCAGGTCGCGACTTCGTTGGAAGTCATCATCTTTATTTGATAAAGAATCCCGGCGAACACCAGCATTTCCCGGGTCTTAAGGACATAATAAGTCAAAGCAGGTGGTTTTGAAAAATCAAGGAAAAAACAAAGGGGGATCGTTATGACAAGAGACAGATTAATCAAGCCTTTTTCAGGGAGCATTTTGATTGCAGTGTTTTTTTTGCTTAACCTTATCTTTTTGCCCGCGATTACCAGTGGGCAAGAAGTGAAAAAAAATCTTCCGTTAAGGAAGATCACCGTCGCCCCTGAATACCCGCGCGTTGAAGTGGTTGAAGGTGAAGATGTGGACCTCAATCTGGTTGTTCGCAATGGCGGGAGGCAAGGTGAAACGATCGATCTTTTCTTCACATCGATCCCGAAAGGCTGGAAGGCGTGGTTCAAGACCTACAGCTTCAAGATCGGGGGGGTCTATGTGGAAAGCGACAGCACCAAGAATGTATCAATTGAGGCGAAGCCGGGAAAAGGCGTAGTACCCGGTCGGTACCGGTTTCCGATAACGGCCAAAACCAGTGACGGCCGTCTCGTTTCCTCAAGCGAACTGATCATTACGGTCTCAAGCGAAAAGGAGATGAAAAAAGCCGGAGGCATCAATATTACCACCTCTTACCCGGTCCTCAAAGGGCCTACTGATGGCAAATTTGAATTTTCCCTCGACGTGGAAAACAAGACCGACAAAGATGCGATTTTCAACCTGTCCTATGATGCGCCCAAAGACTGGGGAATTAATTTCAAGCCCTCCTATGAGGACAAGTATTTCTCCAGTTTGAGGATCAAGAAAAATCAGAGCAAATCTTTGGCAGTGGAGGTCAAACCTTATGTATTGGCGGAACCGGGTCTATATCCCATCAAGGTCAAGATAAGCTCGGATAAGGCCCAAAACGAGGTCGTATTGAAGGTCGACTTAACCGGGACCTACAAGATGGATGTGGGCACCGCGGACGGACTGCTTTCCTTGAACGCCTATCAGGGCAAAATCGCGAATCGCTCATTCTATGTGAAAAACAGCGGTTCAGCGACCGATACCGGGATTAAATTCATCTCCTTCAAACCTGAAAACTGGAAGGTAACGTTTACTCCCAAGAAGATAGATTCTCTTGCGCCGGGGGAACTCAAACAAGTCGAGATGACCATCACACCGGCGGATCAAGCCCTGGTTGGGGACTACTCGGTCGCCGTCAATGTTAATGGACAAAAGCTTAGCAAGAACCTGGAGTTCAGGGTAACGGTTAAGGCCTCCACCGCCTGGGGGTGGATCGGACTCATCATCATTTTAATGGTTTTGGCCGGGCTTGTGTTTCTTTTTATTCGCATGGGGAGGCGTTAGCCATGGAAGGTGACAAAGTGATTGAAACTTTCGATCTGACCAAAGTTTATCCCAACCAGACGGCGGTAAACAAACTTTCTTTCAGTGTGAAAGAAGGGGAGGTATTCGGACTCCTGGGCCCCAATGGGGCAGGCAAGAGCACTACTTTGCTTATGCTTTTGGGGCTTTGTCAGCCATCCGGCGGCTCCGCCCGGGTCTGCGGTCTTGATCCGGTGCGGAGGGCCCGGGAAGTTAAGAGACAGGTAGGATATTTGCCGGAAAATGTCGGTTTCTATCAGGACATGGACGCGGTTCAGAGTCTTGCATACATTGCAGACCTCAATGGGATGGAAAGCAATGGAGCCAAAGAGAAAATAGACGAGGTATTAAACCTCGTGGATCTTTCCGAGGATAGATTTAAGAAAGTGGGTGTCTATTCCAGGGGGATGAAACAACGGTTGGGAATTGCCGAAGTTCTCATAAAGAACCCCAAGGTGATGTTTTTTGATGAACCCACCCTGGGTCTGGATCCCGAGGGGGCTTTGAAACTCACTGGTCTTATCAGATCGCTAAACAAGGAGCGCAAGATCAGTGTCCTTATCTCTTCGCACCATCTCGAACACGTCCAAAAAATATCCCATAGTGTCGGCATCATGATCAAGGGCCGGATGGTTGCAACAGGTTCCATCGACACCCTGGCCAAGGAAAAATTCGGCCTGGGCGACAAAGAATATAGCCTCGAAGAAATCTACATGAAATACTTTCAGGAGGTCTGATCATGCAAGGTGTCTCAGCGGTTTACAGAAAGGAGTTGTCGGATCATTTCAGCAGCTACCGCTTCGTGATCCTTTTCGCCCTGATTGCCATGGTCAGTTTTATCACAAGCTATATGGCGGGGATACATCTCAAAGAGAGCCTGCAGGGCGTGGCCAAACCGACATTTGTCTTTCTTATGCTCTTCAATACCACAGGAGCCCTGTTTTCGATGGTGCAGTTCGTCGCCTTTTTCGGGCCGCTCATTGGTATTGTTCTTGGTTTTGATGCCATTAACCGTGAAAGAGGGGACGGGACACTGATCAAAATCGTCTCCCAGCCCATCTATCGGGATTCGGTCATCAACGGGAAATTTCTGGCCGGAGTGACCACCATCACCATCATGCTGGTATCCATCGTGCTGGTGATATCCGGGATCGGCCTGATTCTGTTGGGGGTTGTTCCCGGTGTGGAAGAGGTATGGCGCCTGTTTATTTATGTTCTTATCAGTATCTTTTATGTCTCCTTCTGGCTGGGGTTAGCCATCCTCTTTTCAATCTTTTTCAGAAGTATCGCCACCTCGGCTCTGGCCGCGGTGGCCTTATGGATATTTTTGTCTTTCTTTGTATCGCTGGGGGCTAGTGTGCTGGCCGATGTGATTGCACCGGTAGATACACAGGGCGACGTCAGCACGAATGCCGCAATAAAAAACATCCGGGTAAAGCAATTTATTTCGCTTTTTTCACCCATGTCCCTTTATACAAACGCCTCTGCTACCATCATCGATCCAATGCGCAAAACAACAAATGCGCTTGTGCTCATGGGCCCCATGGAAAAGATATCAGCGGGACGTTTTGAGAATCCGCTGCCTCTGGGCCAAAGCGTCATTGTGGTGTTCCCCTATATCGTGATTTTGATTTCCCTGACCCTGGTATGTTTCGCCATTTCGTACCTGGTCTTTATGATCCAGGAGATCAGAACTTAACCCGGATTTCTCAATCAATTTGTGGAACAGTCAAACCATCCCTTTGCCATTCGCTTGTGGGTGGGACCGCTGGAAAAAATTGAGACCGTGACGCCCGCCGGAAAGCCCTACATATTGCGCAACCTCCCTTATTTTCCGGCCGGAAAAATTGAGGACTATATTAATGACTTCGTAAAAAGCTGGTTTATGCCGCGAGCGGCAGCCTATGAGCAACGAAGTGGAGGAGAACCTGACACTCTTTTTCAGACCCTTTCTAAACACTTCGGAGGGAATGGACGCCAATTTGGGGTTTAGCGAAAATTCATAGAAGCGCGTGGGGTTTGGAGACGTAAACCCCAAATAGCCGTCCATGTCGGAGCCCGTGCCAAGTGCACTGTGAGAAAGGGTCTGAAAAAGACTCTCAGGCCCTCCTCCTGGCTGCAGCAAATAAAATGGCTCGCTATGAGGAGCAGGTGAACGGGATGTTCCTGAAGCGGCGAAAGGCTGCCGTGTTCATGTGGTG
>JBAPTR010000191.1:0-5809 GCA_049282265.1 Desulfatiglandaceae bacterium
AGAAGGCCGGGATAGAAAAGGGCCGGAGACACCCGCACGTATTCAGACATGGATTCGCTGTCAATGCCGTACTTTCCGGTGTGCCGCCCCTGGTCCTCAGGAGGTGGCTGGGACATGCCAGCATCGATACCACCTTGATTTATACCGAGGTCCTGGCCCAGGACACAAAGGGTTATTTAGAGAAGATGAGTTTCTGACAATGAGGCAATCCACCGTACTCAAAAAGGCCCATTTGATGGCCTACAGTCCCCGCAACGCTTTCTACGTGTTGACCCTTGAGCAAATCACGGACGGCTATCTTGTCCGGAAGGAAAGTGGTGGCAATGGGGTGGTATTGCACCGGGAGGCGTGGTATAGAGAGAATCTCTCCGACTGGAATCCACCCTGGTCGAGCATGGGGTCCGTGTCGAACTGTTTAACCTGGCCGTCACAGATATCGGAAAACTTGCCATGGCCCTGGTGGATGCAGCGACGGTTGTCGTGGGCGTGCCGACTGTCTTAGCCGGCCCTCACCCCCTGGCTGCTTATGCGACTTTTCTGGCCAATGCCTTGCGGCCCAAAGCGAGGTTTCTTTCCATCATCGGATCATATGGATGGGGCGGGAAGACTGTTGAAACGCTTGCCGGAATGATCTCCAATTTGAAAGTCGAAGTATTGGAGCCTGTTCTGTGCAAAGGCGTACCTTCGGAGACTGCTTTTGAAGCCATAGACCGTTTGGCGGGCACGATTGCGCAAAAGCACAAGGAGAATGATTTCAAATAGGATATGTTTGCGGCGCTGGAAGTTTTGTTAGGCGTGAAGACTGCTCACGCAGTGCAGGCCCCTAACCCATGGTAGAATAGAGACAGAGTTGAAGCTTTAACGAGGCATGATGGAGATTCTAACGAAACGAGTTTACAACCCGGTCGAAAAAGAAGATGGGATTCGCGTCCTTGTAGACCGAATCTGGCCCCGGGGTATGACCAAAGAACGACTACAGGCAGACCTGTGGTTGAAGGATGCGGCGCCGAGCACAACTCTCCGAAAGTGGTTCGGTCATGATCGCTCCAGATGGGAGGTATTCAAGGACCGCTATTTTTCCGAACTGGATGCGAAGCCGGAGGTGGTAAGCCAACTTCTGGAACTCTCCGCAAAAGGACGGCTTACCCTTCTTTTTTCCGCCAAAGACACCCAGTACAACCAGGCCGTTGCCCTGAAAGAATATTTGATTGAGATGTCTAAGAAAGGTGGGGTATCCACAGGGTCATAACCCATGGTAAGATAGAAACAATATTTAAGAAATGGAATTTCAGAACCAATGGAGGTCTCAATGAAAGCAACAGACGAACTCAAAAAGGAACATCAAGGAATAGAACTCATGCTACGGGTTCTACAAGCCATAGCAGAGAAATTCAAACACGGTGATCAGATTCAAGCTAAACATCTCGATGGCATCTTGGAATTTTTGTCGATTTTTGTCGACAAATGCCACCATGGCAAGGAAGAGGAATTCCTGTTTCCCGCATTGGAAGCAGCAGGTGTACCACGTGACGGCGGTCCAATAGGGGTCATGCTAAGCGAGCACGAACAAGGCCGTAAACTTGTGGCTAGACTCAAATACGCAGTGACAAGCTACAAATCCGGGGATAAAACGATTGCGGCGAGCTTTCAGCTGATCATCAACGAATATGTGGCACTGCTGACACAGCATATCGAAAAGGAGAACAATGTGCTTTTTGCAATGGCGGACGCCAAACTGGACTCTCATAAAGACACAGAGCTTTTTGAGGCATTTGAACAGCTTGAACGTGAGCGCATCGGGAAGGGGAAACATGAGGAATTCCATGTGCTTTTGGATCAATTGCGCGATGCATACCTGATATGACCTGGTCGTTGGGAAAGGCGACTCAAGACGCACAAGAGCCTACAAATTATCGCTATAATTTTTTATAAAATAATGAGGAGGAATCATGGACAAGTGGAGGTGTACTCTTTGTGACTACATCTATGATTCTGCGAAAGGAGACGAGGGGGGGCATCCCGCCTGGAGTCGCTTTCGAGGACCTGCCAGAGGACTGGGTTTGCCCCATCTGCGGGGTCGGCAAGGATGAATTTGAAAAGGTAGACTAAATAAATGATCTCTGTCTGAAAGATTCCATCAACTACGCTGACGGTTCCGTGGTCAGCATGACGCTGATAAAGAAAGACATCGGGAATATTACACTCTTCGCGTTTGATTCGGGCCAGGGGTTAAGTGAACACACCGCGCCTTTTGATGCGGTAGTCTATATTTTGGACGGCGAGGCTGAAATCACCATTGGCGGACAACCGCAGAATGTCTCTGCTGGTGAACTGCTGATCATGCCGGCCAATATCAATCATTCACTTCAGGCAAAAGTACCGTTCAAAATGTTGCTGGTTATGATCCGAGGAAAACATGACTGATCTGTTTACAAAAAAATGGGGAACTCAGAATTGTGGAGGCGATAGGTTATGAGCAAAAAGGTTTACATTGAAACGGAAGAATGTCTCGGTTGCGAAAGCTGCGTTGAACTTTGCCCGGAAGTATTCGGCTTTGATGAGCAGGCTGAAAAGGCTTTTGTCATCATGCCGGAAGGCGGTTCAGAAGAATGCATAGAGGAGGCCATTGAAACATGTCCTGCCGAATGCATCCACTGGGATGAATAAAGGATAACATTGCCGCTATCTCCTGGTTCTAGAAAAGGCTAAGCAGCATGAACATTTTTCCATTTGAGCTATACACCGCCTGTTCTGGTGATTTCAATCTTGCATTTTTCCATATGTTGCTTAAATATTTCGTATCTTAAATCTTTTTAACACGATGTGGGTATGATTTTCTTGCAAGGAGGATAAACCCATGAATCTACGGCAGACTTTCCGTTCCGAACTCTCCGCGTGGTGGCGGGTGGGGCTCATATTGACCGTCCTGGCAGGGTTTACTATTCTGATTTTCATAACGGTAAAGACATACAAATACAGCCCCCCGATCCCAAAAAAGGTGGTCAATGCCGCGGGCGACATCATTTTTACCGGCCAAGATATCCTGGCCGGTCAACAGGTATTTTTGAAGTATGGCTTGATGGAAAACGGCACCATCTGGGGGCATGGGGCCTATTTAGGCCCTGATTTTTCGGCTGAATATCTTCATGGCCTGGCCGAGGATGTGGGCGAAGCCCTGGCCCGGGAGCGTTATCACCTGGGATTGGAGGCGCTGCAGCCTGCGGAACGGGCCGCGGTGAATGCCGAAATCCCGCAACTCCTCAAGAAAAATCGCTTCGATCCCCGTACGCAGACTCTGTTATTCACGAAACCTGAAGAAAATTCTTACCGGCGGCAAATCACCAAGTGGCAAAATCACTTTTCCCTGGAATCGCGCAATGGAGGATTGCCTCCGAAATATCTGACCAATCACCAGGAACTTGAGCACCTCACCGCCTTTTTCGCCTGGACGGCGTGGGCGGCCGTGGCCAATCGCCCCGGCAAATCTTATTCATATACCAGCAATTTTCCCTATGATCCACTGGCCGGAAACACGCTGCCCGGTGCCGCCATTCTCTGGAGTGCTTTGAGCCTCATCACGCTGCTTGGCGGAACGGCGGCCATTTTGTTTGCCTTCGGCAAGTTTGACTATCTTGGCTGGAAACGCGGAAGAGAAGAATTGCAACCCCGGATGCTGCCTGGTGAGGCCACCGAGAGTCAACGGGCAACCTTAAAATACTTTGTGATCGTTGCCCTGCTTTTCCTCGCGCAGGTGCTGGTCGGTGGCGCCGTGGCCCACAACCGGGCGGAACCGGGCTCGTTTTACGGGTTTAATCTCTACCAGTTTCTGCCGACAACTATTCTGCGTACCTGGCATTTGCAGCTGGCGATATTCTGGATCGCTACCGCTTATATCGGAGGCGGTCTGCTGCTTGCCAGTTCATTGGGCAAAAAAGAACCGAAGTACCAGGCCAAAGGGATTCACCTCCTTTTCGGGGCGTTGGTTCTGGTGGTCGTCGGCAGCCTGCTGGGAGAGCTTCTGGGGATCAATCAACTGCTCGGTAATCTCTGGAGCTGGTTCGGTCATCAGGGCTGGGAATATCTCGATCTCGGGCGCGGCTGGCAGGTCCTTTTGGTGGTGGGGCTGGTCTTGTGGCTGTTTTTGCTTTACCGGGTCATTACCCCCGCATTGAAAGATCCCGAACACAGGGAGATCACCACCCTGTTCATGATTGCCGCCCTGGTCATACCGCTTTTTTATCTTCCGGCCTTTTTCTTCAGCAGCACAACCAACTTTACCGTGGTGGATAACTGGCGTTTTTGGATTATCCACTTGTGGGTTGAAGGTTTTTTTGAGCTTTTTGTCACCACCATGGTGGCGGTTCTCTTTTACCAACTCGGTCTGGTTTCCCGCAAGAACGCAACCCGCATCATCTACCTGGATGCCATCCTTTTCTTGGGGGCAGGTATCGTGGGGACCGGCCATCACTGGTATTGGACCGGACAAACCCACCTGAATATGGCCCTTTCAGCGCTGTTTTCCGCCATGGAGGTTGTCCCCTTGACCTTGCTTACACTGGACGCCTGGGATTTCGTCAGACTGACGCGCAGGAACGAAGAGGCGGGCGGGCAGAAGCAGCAGCTTCCGTACAAATGGGTGTTCTATTTCTTGATGGCTGTTGGATTCTGGAATTTTGTCGGTGCCGGTATTTTTGGATTTCTCATCAATCTACCCATTATCAGCTACTTTGAGGTCGGCACTGTCCTCACACCGAACCATGGACACGCGGCCTTGATGGGGGTCTTCGGCATGGAAGCGGTGGCCCTGATGGTGCTCGGCTTTCGACAGGTGCTCTCGGATGAGCAATGGAGACGGCCGGAGAAATTTATCCGGGTTTCATTCTGGGGACTCAATATCGGTCTTGCCCTGATGGTCGTGTGCAGTCTGTTTCCTGAGGGAATATTCCAGCTCTCGGACGTCATAAACCATGGCTACTGGCACGCGAGGGGGGCTGACTATTTTAGCATCCACACCGTCCGGCTCCTTGAATGGATGCGCCTGCCGGGCGACGCGGTATTCATCGTGTTCGGGGTCGTTCCCCTTGTTATAGCCGCTGTGATCACTTACGCGACCATGAAAAGGCAAGTCACTTGAATCAACTTGCCCCTGGGATCCCTTTTTCCGTGTCAGTGGGCTTCGATAACCTTTGCTTTTGTGCTGAGCTTTACGGCATGAAGAAGCAGGAACTTGAAACCTGAGCGCATGAGCTGCTTTGAAACTTCGGTTTGATTGACGCAGGCAAAAGAAAGTTCGGTGGTTTTTCAAAGGGTATGAAACGAAAACTCACTATTGCTGCCGGAATAATCCACAACCCACCGATATTATTCCTAGACGAACCAACCACAGGTATCGACGTGGCCAGCGCACGGCGGATTCGGCAGATCCTGGATGGGTTGAACAACAGCGGTACCACGATTTTCCTGACGACCCACTACTTCGAAGAAGCTGAGCGTCTCTGTCACTGCATTGCTTTCATCGTTGACGGACTGATCGTACGGGTCGATACCGTGGCTGACCTCGTCCAGCCCATTCAAGTAAAGCGTGTAATGCAACTTGCCGTGTCGAAGTCAGAACCCGCTCTGCATGATGACCTCGCCGCAGCATTTCCACATCATGCAACTTCTGGTTCAGCATGAAGCTTGAGTCCCAGCGCGCGCACCACCTTCATTACTGTGGCGAACTCCGGGTTACCTTCCGGCGAAAGCGCTTTATAAAGGCTTTCGCGCCCCAGACCCGTGTCACGAGCGATCTGGGACATGCCACGAGCGC
>JBAPTR010000192.1:0-4719 GCA_049282265.1 Desulfatiglandaceae bacterium
CGATGCGGCGCCTTCATCTGACACCCCCGCCATCAACGGGATCTTCGACTTGCCGGTGATCAGGAATGACAATCTTATAATATAAGATTATCATAGCAATATGAAATCAATTGAGTGGAAACAAAAAGCGCTCAGGCAACTCCGAAAAATCAAAGACGAAAAATCGAGAGTCATGATTTATGATGCCGTCAGCACTTTGAAGACATTCCCCAATTGTCCGAATATCAAGAAGTTGAAAGACCGCAGTCAGTATAGACTCCGAGTTGACCACTGGCGAGTAATTTTTACAGATTCTCTTCAAATTCTTTATGTTGAGGAGGTGAAAAAACGAAATGAGCACACTTACTAATGTTCAGTTCATTGAACAAGGGGGAAAACCTGTTTTTGTCATTATTCCATACGAAGAATATTTAAAGCTGCTGCCACCGGAGGAAGTTACAATCCCCCACGAAGTAGTTGGTCTTGTCGTCAAGAAAGGTATGAATCTTGTTAAAGCGTGGCGTACCTATCTCGGTATGACCCAGGCTGAGGTTGCTAAAAAAGCTGGCATGAGCCAGGCTGCTCTCTCACAAATGGAAAAAAGTGAAAATAAACTGAGAAATGCAACCCTCGAAAAGCTTGCTGGGGCAATTGGCCTCTCAGTTGAGCAACTCAAGGATTGAGCTATTTCAATTCCCTGCCGCCCAGCTTTTCTGCCTCAAGCGAAGTGGCCCTCAAGGGCGAAGCCCGGCCCTAACGCCTAACGCAGTCGTTCCCTGCGGCCTTTTTTCTGTCTCTTTCATTGTATTCTTTATTGTCTTTGAATTGAAGGAAAAGGCTATTGCAAGGCCAATCACCGGCTGGGACATGAAACGTTCAGAAATCAGATACTTTAAGAAACATGGGGCATAAGTAATGAAAAAGGAAGAGAAAAAATCCAAAGACTGGATTTCGTATTATGAAAATCACGATCTATTGCGTGAAATAACATACGATCCTGTTGATTTGAGCTTAACAAAAGGACTTGCAAACGACATCCGATCGACCAAACGCAAACGAAAGCTAAAAAATGTCACAATCAAGCTTGATCCGCTTCAGATCATAGCCATCAAGAAGCTTTCTACCATGAAATCTATGCCTTATCAAACGCTCATCAGACACTGGCTCGCTGAAGGGATTAAACAGGAAATGGATTCAGTCGCAAAATGAGAACTGGTCATCCTTATGTCCCTTTTTCTTTTACGTACTCCGACAAACTGCCCCATTTCCGTCTCAGTGTGGGTATTTGGCCGTGCCCGAGTTCTTTCCCTTTGCCGTAATATCTCTTATATCGTTTCTTAATCTCCGCATCGGAATAATCTTCTTCCAAGTGCATTCTTGCCAGGACATGGAAGTGATTTCCCATTTACCCCGTTAAATAAGATTTGATCCGTTTATGCAGGAATTGCTTTCCGTATTATGAGGTTTTATTTTTTCTTGACAAGAGACTATAGGATTGTCCCCCCTTTTTTGCTCTTTTTTTGGAAGTGACATATTAACAAAAATGTATTAAATTATACCAAGTTCATTCGTGAGGAAATTTGAGGTCGGACACGATATGGAGGAAAAGATATCATGTCGAAAAAACCACTGTTTATTCGGGCTGAGTGGGATGACGAGGCAAGCGTTTGGGTGGCGACTAGCGATGATGTGCCAGGCCTTGCGACTGAGGGAGAAACGGTCGAGGGTTTGATTCAAAAGCTAAGAGTCATGATCCCTGAGCTTCTTGAGGCTAATGGAACTCCACCGGAATATCAGGTGCCTTTCGAAATATTGACCCGACGATTTGAACTTACTCAACACGAAGATAAGTGATGGCTGACTACACGCAGCAGCTAGAAAGACATCTGCGCAAGGCAGGTTGCCGATTCGAACGACAGGGACGGGGCGATCACGAGATTTGGTTCAGCCCCAATACGGGAATCCGATTTGTGGTTGGTGAACATATCAAATCCCGGCACACTGCAAACGCAGTTTTGAAACAAGCGGGTTTGCCCAAGAAATTCTAATTCCAATGATCCGGCCATCTTCCCTTGAATATTTTAAAGACTTTTTCTTTCTTTTGCTTGACAGTCACAACCGTCTGTGTGTGTCTGTGGCTAATATCAAATCGCCTCTGACAGCCTTTTCAACGAATACACCCCATCCAACCCCATCACCGCCTTCGGCTTTTTCTCATGCTTTGACTGAAACAGGTGCTTGAAACGTTGGTAATTATCCGAAACGAACTCCCTTGAACCGATTATCCCGGAATCCGTAAAATACCTCGTCCTCTCTCCGAATCGATCCCTTATGAGCCACGAGCTGTCATCTACTGCAACCGTGAAAATTGGGCACTTTTGTCTCCCTGGCACCCGCTCAATACAAAAAGCAGGCCCAGTATCCCCATCAGGATAATGAGCCTGCTCACTGAAATCCTGTCAAATTGTTGTGTCATCCACTTCCCGTCTGGCCGCCCTGCTATTTTCAATTCAACATTTATAATTGACCTTGCTTTCCCCGCTGCCTAGCATCCTAGCTTCTAGAACTTGTTTTTCCCACCTTCGTGTTTCTTAGTGCTCTTCGTGGTAAACGATCCATCTTTCTTGCATCCATCTTTTTTGCACTTGACAATTATGTAGCGCATTAGTTACAATGAATTACATGAACCTATTAATGGATGCGGATTGTCTTATCAAGCTCACAAAAGCGGGATTGAAGGAACTCGTGGCAAATAAGAATTCCATCTTCATACCTGCTGCAGTGCAAAAGGAAGTTGTTGAATCAGGCAAGGAAAAGGATTGTGCTGACACATATGTAGTAGAAGACGACATTGATGCCGGCATGATATCCGTTGTTGAATCTGACATTCAACATGCCAGGGGAGACGATGCGCTTATCGCACTTTTTTCCAAGGAAAACTACGATGCGGTTGCCACCGACGACGCGAAACTTACCCGCTTGTTAAGAACAAAAAGTATCTCATTCATTTTGCCGGGTCTTGTTATTTATGAGCTTTTTCAACGCAAGCTGATAAGACGAAAAACCGCACTGCGGGCTTTAAGACAGTTGGCCGAGTTCATCAGCGAAGATGAATACAGCACCGTGAGACTTTTGATGGAGAGGAAAAAATGAAAGTACGGTCGATGCGCATTCCGGAAGATATCGAACAGGCCATAGAGTACGTTTCCAGAGCGGAAAAAGTGGAGAAAACCCAATCTTTGAGAAAGCTGGCAAGGGTTGGATTCGAATTCTACGTGTCTAAAGCATACAAAGAGGGGAAAGTTACTCTTCGGGAGGTGTCGAGTTTATTGAAGCTGTCCCTCTCCGAGACTATTGACCTTTTGGCGGAAATGGGTATCTCGGGAAACATTCATGCCCGAGATGTCTTGGCAAGCCTCAATGCACTTGATTTTATGGATTAGTTGTTTATCTGCGAGCCCTCAAGGGCGGAACCCGGCCTACCGGGTCGTCTTGTCCCGCCATAGTCTTGACGAAGGCGGAAGCTTTATGCGAAGCCCGGCCCTAACGCCTAACGCAGCCAAAGGCTTCCTTCCCCGCTTCCTAGCTTTTGTGCCTCTCCCCTCAAGTCCGTCGACGACGGTCGGTCCTCGCTTCCTAACGCAGCCGAAGGCTTCCTTCCCAGCTTTTATCCTTTATCCTTTCACCTTTGGCCTTTTCCCTTTGCCCTTTCCCAACCGCATCCCTATCCCGAAAACTACTTGAAAAATAGGTGACCCTTTTCCACCCTTTTCCACATGATGAAACTTGACATCCCAATGCATATGTTATACATTTTTTATAAATGTTTAACTCAAGAAAGGGGCGTCATATGAAACGGGCTAAAGTCTTGGCCAAAGGCCAAATAGTAATACCTGCCGCAATAAGAAAAAAATATGGCATTCAGCCTGGGACTGAAATTCAAGTTTTTGAATATGGGAATATTATCTATCTTGTCCCACCGTCAAAAGATCCCATTGAACAGGCTATGGGTTGTCTTCCTGCAACTCCTTCATTATCTGAGGAATTGCTTCTGGAACGAAGAAAGGACTCTTCACAATGACAGCCGAATACCTATTCGATAGCTATGCACTACTTGCTTTTTTTCAAAAAGAACGGGGGGCTGAAATTGTAGCAAAAATCTTACAAGAATCAGTGGAACAACGGCTGAATCAACTTATAAGCGTGATCAATCTTGGCGAAATCATCTATATGACCAAGCGACGATTTGGTGACGAGAAGAAGGTGGAAGTTCTGGGCCGTATCCATCAGCTGGGTTTGAAAATTCTCCCCGCTCCGGAACCTCTTGTGTATAAAGCTGCAGAGTTCAAAGCGGTATATCCTATCTCTTATGCCGATTGTTTTGCTCTAGTATGTGCCCTCGAGAACTCTGCAATCCTTGTAACAGGCGACCCTGAATTCAAGAGGGTTGCTCATCTTGTTGACATTCAATGGATCCGGTAGGCCCCATTTACACATTACTTAAGACCAATGACCTGCTCCCTTCCTTTTCTTTCTCAGTCCTTAGTCCTGTTTTTCCCAGCCTCCCAGCTTCTCGCCCTTTCAACCGTCTGTGTCGGTCTTGTGGGTCTGTGGCCAATTTTTCCTTTCATCCCCTTTTTTTCTCCCCTTCATGTTTCTTCGTGCCCTTCGTGGTGAACAATCGCCCGCCTAGCTTTTGTGCCTCTCCCCTCAAGTCCGTCGACGACGGTCGGTCCTCGC
>JBAPTR010000193.1:0-3789 GCA_049282265.1 Desulfatiglandaceae bacterium
GGGCGCGAGGCCCGTCTACATGGGTTCATGCCAGTTTGCCCTGGATACTGAGAATCAACACTGGTTCTCTACCCGGTAGTAAGGTCATGGGAATCCCAAAATACTACCTTGACCGTATTGAAATAGGCTTGCCGCAGGCGGAAAATTACCGAAATGCCCAGAGAAGGAGGTCCCGGCGCATGGCAAAAAATCATGAGAATGCGGACACGAAACAGCTCGCTGCGGATCGGAAGAAACAAATGCAGCAGCGCGGGGATGAGCAATTCCAACCCGAAAGAAGGAATCTCTTCCAAAAAGCCGTCGCGGGAGCGGCGGCAATGGCATGCGCGACACTTGCTCTGGAGACCAGCGCCCGCGCAGCGACGCCTGATGAGGATGGGAAGATGGCCCGTCCGTTGAATGCTCCGGAAGCCCTTCGCGAGGGCAGCATACTGGAGCGCATGCGCCATGATCTGCTGCGGGCGATGAAAAAGCCTGTCTCGCAACGCAAGTGGGTGATGGTCATCGACCAGCAAAAATGCATCGGGTGCTGCGCCTGCAATATGGCGTGCAATGCGGAAAATAATCTGCCGCCGGGAGTTGTCTATCGCCCGGTTATGAAGCAGGAGGTAGGGAAATATCCCAATGTCGCGATGATATTTACCCCGAAGCCTTGCATGCATTGCGACAATCCGCCGTGCGTTCCGGTCTGCCCGGTGAAAGCCACCTGGAAACGGGAAGACGGTACCGTCGTCATCGACTACAACATTTGCATCGGCTGCCGCAATTGCCTCGAGGCCTGTCCGTACAGTGCCAGGACAGCCGATTTCGGAGACTTTTACAACATGAACACGCCGGAAATAATGCCCTACGAAACGCGCTCGAACTATGAATACAGCAAGGATTGGAAGCGCATACCATTCAGTGACGATTCGCCGATAGGAAACGCCCGCAAATGTCACTTCTGCCTGCATCGTCTCCGGGAAGGTATGCTCCCGGCATGCGTGACAACCTGCCTCGGCGGGGCTACGTACTTCGGGGACTACAAGGACGAGAGCAGTCTTGTGCACGAACTGCTTGGGTCGTCCCGGGTGAAACAACTGAAAGCGGAACTGGGGACCAGGCCTTCCGTATTCTACTTAACGTAGGAGGTGGAGGAGAAACCATGGGAAAATCAGTCAAGCGCATTGTCTGGATCATCTGGCTCGTCGCCATTGCCTGGGGACTGTACGGCGTCTCGCTGCGGCTCTTCCGCGGCGAGCTGCATGTTAATTACGGCAGCTATATTCCGTGGGGTCTCTGGGTAGCCGCCAAGGTGTACATAGTTGGGCTGGGCGTGGGCACATCGCTCTTTGCCTGGATTGTATATGCCTTCGACATGAAGAAGTACCTCCGGCTGGCACGAGAGGCCCTGCTTGTCTCGGCCATCGCCCTGGCGATGGGGATGCTTGTGATTGCTTTCGACCTGGGCCACATGTGGCGTGCCCTGGAGCCCCTATACCGCCCCCAGTTCAGGTCTCTGCTCGCGTGGTCGACGTGGCTGGCCATCATCGACTTATTATACATTATTGTAGTGCTGTCGCTCGTTATTGGCACCAAAAGGGAGATTCGCGCACAGCGCGTCCTCGGCTGGATCGGGATATTTCTGGGAGTTGCATTTTCCGGCTGCAACGGCGCGGAATTTGCCTCGCTCGTCGCGCATCCCTACTGGAATTCCACACTGGGGCCGATCCTCTCCATTAACGGCGACCTCCTTTCAGGATTCGCCCTTGTACTCATCCTGGCGGCCTGTTTTTACCGGAACCTGCTCGGAGATGATGAGCGGTCGCTGGCCTTGCTCAGCCGGGTCGTGCTGGGCCTGATCATCTCCGTGCTCGTCCTGCAGTGGTCGGAATACTCTATCTCGGCCTGGTACGGCGTAGGGCAGGAGACGCCGCTGCATCTCAAAGTCCTGTTCGGATCGAGCTGGTATCTGTTCTGGATCGGCCAGCTGCTCATCGGCAGTATCATACCGGCCGTTCTCTTCCTGTGGCGGCCGGCAAGCCGGGCCGCAGCCGGCATCGGCGGGCTGCTGGTGGCGGCCGCCTATTTTGTGGTTCGGTACATCCTGGTTATCTCCGGCCAGACCACCCCGACCTTCCCTGAATTGCAGGCCGCCTACACGGATCATCGCCTCACCTTTGCATATTCGCCGTCGTCCGTGGAATGGAGCGTTGTTGTCTTCTGCCTGGCCTTTGGAGTCGGAATATTCTTTTTGAGCCGGCGCTTGATTCCATTCGTAGAGCTTCACATTTTCCGGAAAGGAGGCGAATAAGACCATGGAGGAGCTGAATCACAAAGAGACCGGCAGCAAGCAAGAATTATCGGATCACGACAGGGCCAATCAGCGGGCAGGAAACAGGGACATCACCCGCAGGACCTTTCTGAAGTGCAGTGCCCTTGCAGGCGGCTGCGCCGCATTTGCGAGCCAGGCAGGTGTGCTTTCCCGGCTCTTCGATTCCGAGGCGATGGCCGCCGAAGGAGAGAAGTATGCGCCCTACGTTCTGGCCCAGCCTCAGAATATACTCTTTACCACCTGCCTCCAGTGTCATACGGATTGCAACCTCAAGGTGAAATTCTGGGACGGCACCCTGGCCAAGATTACCGGGAATCCATACGCTCCCCAGAATCTCCTGCCCCATCTGGCTTACGATACCCGGCCTGAAGATACCGCGACCATCGACGGCAAGGCGTGCCCCAAGGGCCAGACCGGCATCCAGACCTATTATGATCCGTACCGGGTCCGGAAGGTGCTCAAGAGGGACGGCGAACGGGGATCAAACAGGTGGAAGAGCATGTCCTTTGAGCAATTCCTCAAGGAGGTCGTCGAAGGAGGCAAGCTGTTTTCGGCAGCAGGCGACAAACGCGATTATCCGGGGTTCAGGAATGTCATTGCGCTCACGGATGCGGCCCTGACCAAGAACATGGCCGGGGATGCCGACAAGGTCGCCAAGGGCAACATGACCGCCCAGGACTTCAAGACCAAGTACAGCGCGCACCTGGATTCGCTCATCGACCCCGAGCACCCCGACTTCGGACCCAAGAACAACCAGTTCGTGTTCATGGCCGGCCGCATCGAACCGGGCCGCTCGCAGCTGATGCACTGGTTCACCAACAAGGCAGCCGGATCGGTCAACGCGTACGAGCACACCACCATCTGCGAGCAGTCTCACCACCGGGCCTACGCGATGTCGACCGGCGGCAAGACCTCGCACATGAAGCCGGACTTGATGAATTGCGAATTTGTTCTATTCTGGGGTACGGGGGCCTATTCAGCCAACTTCGGGTTGACGAACATGGCCGAAAAGGTGACCACGGGCAGGCTGCAGCGCGGGATGAAGACGGCGGTGGTGGATCCGCGGCTGTCTCATGATGCGGCCCACGCGGACTGGTGGCTGCCGGTCAAGCCGACGGAAAACGCCACCCTGGCCATGGCCATGATCCGCTGGATCATCGAAAACCGCCGCTTCGACCAGAGCTACCTGGAAAATGCCAATAAGGCCGCTGCACTCGCCGGCGGGGAGCCGACCTGGAGCAATGCCGCCCATCTGGTCAAAATCGTTGACGGCCATCCCCTGGAGTTCCTCAAGGCTTCGGAAGCAGGTGCGGGAAGCGACAAGGAACTCGTGGTAAGCCGCGGCGACAAGCTCCTGGCTGTGGATCCCATGGATCAGACATCCCCGGTCAAAGGGGACCTGTTCATCAAGACTACGGTCGGGTCGTTCCAAGTCAAGAGTGCCTTCCAGCTGCTCACCGAGGAGGCATTTTCCA
>JBAPTR010000194.1:0-5808 GCA_049282265.1 Desulfatiglandaceae bacterium
ATCCTGGGCTGGAGCCCGGCAACGAACCTCGAAGAAGGTATCCTGAAGACCTGGAAATGGCGCATGAATCTGCAACCCTGATCCCCCCAATTTTTTTCTGCCTGACACTTGACATTTGACGGGTCGATATTAGCTTGTTGGAGTCACGAGTTAATATTTCTGTCGAGAAATGCACTGTTTGGTGCCGGTAAGCGGATTAGCTTATGGGAAATTTTAAATTTAGGAGGAATTGGAAAGATGAAAGTAAGACCATTGCATGATCGCGTCATCGTAAAGAGAGTCGAAGAGGAGTCGAAGACAAAAGGTGGAATCATCATTCCCGACACGGCCAAGGAGAAACCGGTAGAGGGAGAGATCGTGGCCGTTGGCAACGGAAAGATCCTTGAAAACGGGAATATACAAGCCCTTGACGTCAAGAAAGGTGATCGTGTCCTCTTTGGGAAATACGCGGGCACCGAGATCAAGATTGATGGGGAAGACCGTCTCATTATGAGAGAAGATGATATTATTGCCGTCGTAGGCTAGGCATTAGACTGGAATTCAACGCGTTAAACAAATTATTTGAAGGAGGAAAGCAGGTATGGCAAAGGAAATCAAATACGATGCAAAAGCCAGGGAGTCCTTATTGAAAGGTATTGACACCCTTGCCAATGCAGTCAAGGTTACTCTGGGACCAAAGGGCAGAAACGTTATCCTGGACAAATCTTTTGGTTCACCCAACATCACCAAAGACGGCGTCACGGTGGCGAAAGAGATTGAACTGGAAGATAAGTTTGAGAATATGGGCGCCCAGATGGTGAAAGAAGTGGCCTCCAAGACCTCGGACGTGGCAGGCGACGGTACCACTACGGCCACGGTCCTGGCCCAGTCCATCTATCGGGAAGGTTCCAAGCTGGTCGCCGCAGGCGTCAATCCCATGGCCATCAAGCGCGGTATTGAAAAGGCCGTGGAAGTGGCCGTTAGCGAACTGAAAAAACTCTCCAAGCCCACAAAGGACCAGGACGAGATTGCCCAGGTGGGAACCATTTCCGCCAATAACGATGCAACCATCGGCAATATCATTGCCGAGGCCATGAACAAGGTGGGAAAAGAAGGCGTTATCACGGTGGAAGAGGCAAAGAGCATGGAAACCACACTGGAAGTGGTGGAAGGCATGCAGTTCGACCGCGGTTACCTCTCTCCTTATTTCGTCACCGACCCGGAGAAAATGGAAGTCAATCTGACCGAACCTTACATCCTGCTCCATGAGAAAAAGGTCAGCAACATGAAAGATCTTATTCCCATTCTGGAGCAGATTGCCAAGATGGGCAAGCCCCTCCTGATTATTGCCGAGGACGTGGAAGGGGAGGCCCTTGCCACCCTGGTGGTCAATAAGCTCAGGGGAACCTTGCAGGTGGCGGCCGTCAAGGCACCCGGTTTTGGTGACCGCAGGAAGGCCATGCTGGAAGACATCGGTATCCTCACCGGGGGACGCGTTATTTCAGAGGATCTGGGACTGAAGCTGGAAAACATCACCTTGAATGACCTGGGTACTGCCAAGACCCTGAAAATTGACAAGGACAATACGACCATCGTGGATGGTGGTGGAAGCCGAGCCGACCTCGAGGGAAGGGTCAAGCAGATCCGTGCACAGATCGAAGAGACCACTTCCGACTATGACAGGGAAAAACTCCAGGAAAGACTGGCCAAGCTGATCGGCGGCGTGGCCGTTATCAATGTGGGAGCTGCCACTGAGACCGAGATGAAGGAGAAAAAGGCTCGTGTCGAGGATGCACTGAACGCCACGCGGGCGGCAGTGGAAGAAGGTATTGTTCCAGGTGGCGGCGTTGCCCTGCTTCGTATTCTTCCCGCCTTGGTGAAATTGAAACTGGAGGGCGAAGAACAGTCCGGCGTGAACATGATCCTCCGTGCCCTGGAAGAACCCATCCGCCAGATCGCAAACAATGCGGGTGCCGAGGGCTCCGTGGTTGTGGAAAAGGTAAAGGCCGGAAAAGGCGCCTTCGGCTACAATGCTGAAACAGGAATCTATGAGGACCTCTTGAAGGCCGGAATCCTGGATCCCACAAAGGTGACCCGGTTTGCCCTTCAAAATGCGGCCTCAGTCTCCTCGCTACTGCTCACCACGGAAGCGATGATCGCCGAGAAACCCAAAGACAAGGACGATATGGGTGGAATGCCCGGCGGTGGTGGCATGGGCGGCATGGGCGGCATGGGCGGCATGATGTAGCATATGCGGAACGCTGTGGCTCGCATAACCAGCGAGCCATACCGTTGAAAATCAAAAGAGATTGTGTTCGGCGAAGGTTTTTTCTTCCTGAATACAGTCTCTTTTTTTTGCGCCGCGACACCCAGGGGCCTGCCGGCTTCAAGGGGTGGCAACGCTCTGGGCAATGGCACAAAAGAATTGGTTTTGTTTCTGATTTCTGCTAAGCATAGGTGGTAGAAAAAAACAACGGAGGAGGAAAAGAGCGTCATGAATAAAGTCAAGCGAACTTTTCTGGTCACAGGGGCGGCGGGTTTTATCGGATCTCATGTCGCCCAACGGCTGCTTGATCGGGGGGATCGGGTCGTGGGAGTTGATAACCTGAACCCCTACTACGATGTAAAACTGAAGAAAGCCAGGCTCCAAATCCTCGAAAAAAATGAAGACTTTAAGTGTTATCAGGAAGATATCCAGGATTTGAAGGCCATGAGAAAAATATTTGAAACCCATGAACCCCGGGTGATCTGTAATCTCGCGGCCCAGGCGGGGGTCAGGCATTCTCTGAAGGATCCTTTCTCCTACCAGAAGAGCAACATCGAGGGATTTCTGAACCTGCTGGAGCTGGCCAGGGCCCAGGGCGTCGAAAATTTTGTCTATGCCTCATCCTCATCGGTCTACGGCGATAACAAAAAGGTTCCGTTCAGCGTCGAGGACCGGGTGGATACCCCTGTCTCCCTTTACGCCGCGACCAAGAAGGCCAATGAACTGATCGCCCACGCCTATAGCCATCTTTACGGGATCCCCTGCACGGGACTGCGGTATTTTACGGTCTACGGGCCCTGGGGTCGGCCGGATATGGCCCTCTTTCTCTTTACCGATGCTATTTTGAAGGGCAGGCCCATCGATGTCTATAATTATGGAAAAATGAGGCGTGATTTTACCTATATAGACGATATTGCAGACGGCACTCTGAAGGCCCTGGACAGGGCGGTTCCCTATGATCTGTTCAATCTGGGAAATTCCAATTCCGTTGAACTCATGGATTTCATAGGAACACTTGAGAAGGAACTGGGCCGGAAGGCCGAAAAAAACATGATGCCCATACAACCCGGGGATGTGCCCGAGACCTCGGCCGATATTGAAAGCTCCAGGGCTGAACTGGGGTTCAATCCGGGAACGTCTATCGAAGAGGGTATCAGAAATTTTGTAGCCTGGTACAAGGAGTACTATGGAGAAAGTTGAGCTTTAGGGGTATGTAGCTGTAGGCCGAGGACGAGCTACGAATTCCGGCGCTCTTCCCTCAGCCGGTCTATTTTTTCCCCAAGGAGTCTGGTATACCGGGCCAATTCTCCGGCTTTTTGAAATCGTTTATTTGGGCTTTTTACCAGTGCCCTGGCAATTAATTGTTCGCAGGGCTTGATCACGTTGGGATTTATTTCCTTGGGGGAAGGGTGGTTTGCCTGGCTAATCTGGTAGAAGAGCTCCGTCAGCGTCTTGCCCTTGAATGGAAGCTCCCCTGTAAGCAGCTGAAAGAAAACAACTCCCAGAGAAAAAATGTCCGAGCGTCCATCGATGTCCCGGCCGTTGATTTGTTCCGGGGACATGTAATTCGGTGTCCCCAGAATAATACCTGTCCTTGTCTGTGAGCTGGAGAGGGCCTTTGCGATGCCGAAGTCGGTAACCTTGATGCCGCCCCTCTCCAGGACCATGATATTGGCCGGCTTGATATCCCTGTGAATGACGCCCTGGTGATGCGCATAATCCAGGGCTTCGGCTGTGTCAGTGACAATCTGCAGTATTTTTCTCAGGGACAGCAGGGTATCTTTGTGACAGAAGTGCTCCAGGTCCTTCCCTTCCAGGAGTTCCATGGCCATATAGGTCAAATCATAATCCTCGCCCACATCATAGATGGAGATGATAGAGGGGTGGGACAACTTGCCGGCCAATTCCGCTTCCTTGAAAAAACGCTCCTTTACTTCTTTGATCTTTTCGTCCCCGAATTCATCCGAGAACCTTATGGTCTTGATGGCAACCATCCGATTGATTTTTGGGTCCCGCGCCTTGTAGACCATTCCCATGGCCCCTTGTCCCAATTCGCTCAGTATTTCATACCTGCCGACAGTGGGCTTTGTTTCCAGGTCGTCGGAGACGACGATTTTCGCGTCGCTTTTCTTCTTGAAGCTGGAGATGGTGGTTTCACCGGCTAGTTTTTTTAATTTGGGAATGCGGGACTCCAGGTCTTGAAAATGACCGCCTTCCCGGATGATATATTCGTACACGGCAACGGCCTTGGTCACCATTCGCTTTCGTTCAAAATCAAGCCCGAGATTGTAAAGCACGTCCTTCATGGTCTCATCCATCGGGCATTTCCGGAATTTTTCAAAGGCCAAGTCCAGGAGCCCCTGGCTCTGGAAACTGAGGCCCAACATACGTTCCGTCTCCAGGTTTTCCTTGGAGGTGCGCCCCATGGAGGTTTCTCGAACCACGAAGTCTTTGGCCATAAAGGCCAGGTAGATAGAAATCATGGAAAGGGAAATATAGGTGATCTTGAACCACGTATCAAAAGTGACAAAAAGGACGATACTGGTGACGAACAACAGGAATAGGAGGGAGAGAATCAATACGGTCTGGGCCAGGTAGTTCAGGCGTGGCAGCGAAAAAAAGACTACAGCTCCCATAAGACAGATGAGGAAAACCTCCAGGTAAATCATTGCCTGGGGGCGTTTCAGATACCTGCCGTTCATCAGGTCGTCTATGACATTGGCCGTCAGCTCAACCCTGGGCATATCATGATCTACGGGTGTGGCGACGGACTCAGACCTGCCCCCGGCAGTGAATCCTATGAGTACGATTTTATTTTCAAAAACAGAAGGGACTTTTTTGACCCTCAGGATATCTACGAAAGAATAATAGGGAAAAGATCGTCTGGCACCCCTGAACTTGATGAATATTTCGCCGTTGGAGGTCGGAATGGTGTCCCTGTCGATCGTGACTGAATTCTTTTTGATAATGACCTGTTGCGGATTTCTGTCCAGGTAGTCCAGGGCCAATCTCAGCGGCATGGAAGGAATAATATTGCCCCGGTAGTCGATGAAGGGCAAGTGGGTCTGGCCTGCCATGGCCCTGTTGGGTGGAAGGTTGATGTGTCCAAGACCACGACTGCTCCTGGAGAGTTCCGGAAACGGGGTTGTAAGTCGGCTGACGGACAGGTAATCCGACATCACCTTGCCAATCATGGGCCGAGCGATAGCGCTGGCTGTCAGCGGCGAATCGGAGGGGATTACCAGATCGGTATCATACGGCCCAAACTTTCCGAATACGGGCAGGATGATATTTCCGGATTTCTTAAAGGCCTCAACGAGTTCGCTATCCTCATCCAGCTGTTTTTCTATGAGATTTGTTTTTTGTAGAAGGAGGTCATAGGGGGCTTTGTCGGGATTCTGAGTTTGAAGCTGGGAAATCAGCTCGTGAAGTTTCCGTACTTCCCTTAACCCTTCATTGTGAGATCTATGTGAAAAAACCAGATCCAGGCCTATGAGTCTGGCACCGTTGTTCTTGAGAATTCTGATCATCTCCGCGATCAAACGTCTGGGCCACGGCCATGG
>JBAPTR010000195.1:0-6173 GCA_049282265.1 Desulfatiglandaceae bacterium
TCACAGAAGTGCGTAGGGTTTGATAGGAGTGAACCCCAAATAGTCGTCCATGTCGGTGTTTGGTGCCAAGTGCACTATGAGAAAGGGTCTGAAAAAGAGTCTCACGCCCGGCTCCTGGCTGTAGTAAATAAAATGGCTCGCTATGAGGAGCAGGTGAACGGGATGTTGCTGAAGCGGCGTCATTTCGGCCCTGGAACAGGACAGTGGAAGGGCCGAAATCCACAGCGACCGGCGTCATGGACGACGGAGGGAGCGTAGCTTCTGGAATATGCTGTTTGCCTGCTCAACGAGGCCACGACTTCGTTAGAAGTCATCAACGTGCCCATGGACGCGCACACAAATCAATAGGGTGCCTTGCAACCCGTTGATTTGTAAGGAAACCGAAAATCACACTTTTCGGTTTTCGTTGGTAAAAAGTCCAAGGACGGACTTTTTGCGGTTCCATCAACAATAGGTCGGACAGAAAATGGCTGATGTGGAAAAACGAAATCCTGCGGACGTGAGCAAATGGATCATAGCCATGACCGTGATCCTGCCGACCTTTATCGAAGTCATGGACACCAGCGTTGTCAACGTGTCGCTCCCCCACATCCAGGGCAGCCTCAGTGCCGGTGTGGAAGAGGTGACATGGGTGTTGACCTCTTACCTGGTATCCAACGCCATCATCATACCCATTTCCGGGTGGCTCTCGAACGTCTTCGGACGCAAGCGCTATCTCATCTTTTCCATCGTCCTATTCATCATTGGCTCCGTTATATGCGGGGCCGCCCCCACCCTCGCCCTTCTCGTTTTTGCGCGTGTGCTGCAGGGAATAGGGGGAGGAGGACTGCAGCCCATCTCCCAGGCCATTCTCCTGGAATCGTTTCCGGTTGAGGAGCATGGAATGGCCATGGCCATTTTCGGAATGGGGATCGTGCTCGCGCCCATAGCCGGTCCGGTGTTGGGTGGATGGATTACGGACAACTGGACCTGGCGTTGGGTGTTCTATATCAACGTGCCGGCCGGCATCCTGGCGGTCATGATGGCCTCGGCCTTTATCCATGATCCCTCTTATGTCCGCAAGAAGGGCATCCGTATCGACTATCTGGGTCTTGCATTCTTGACCGTCGGCCTGGGATGTCTGCAGATGTTTCTGGACAAAGGGGAACGGGCGGACTGGTTTTCATCCGACTTTATTTTGACTCTGGCAATCATATCGGCGGTTGCACTCATTGGCCTCGTTTTTGCAGAACTTCGATCCAAGCAGCCGGTGATCAATCTCAGGGTGTTTCGCGATCGGACCTTCGCCGTTGGGAACGTGATCATGTTTACTGGTTTTCTCACTTTTTTCAGCGCCATCGTCATGCTGCCCCTCTACCTCCAAAAGCTTATGGGCTACACTTCGGTCTGGGCCGGCCTCGTACTCGGCCCCGGAGGTCTGGCAACGCTGCTGGTGATGCCTCTGGCCGGAAATTTGATGAAGAAAGGTGTCAAACCCCAGGGGTTGCTGGCCCTGGGTATCCTGATCAGTGCCTATTCGCTCTGGCTCATGTCGGGCTTCACTCTGCAGGCGGATTTCAGCGCCGTCGTCTGGCCAAGGGTGGTTCAGGCGGTGGGTATGGCGCTCTTTTTCGTGCCTCTGGCTGCAGCCACGTACGTGAATATCGCTAGAGAAGACATGGGCAATGCCACTGGAATCTTTAATTTGCTGAGAAATCTGGGAGGGAGCATCGGTGTTGCCTTCGCTACTACCATTCTCTCCCAACGGTCGCAGTTTCACCAGACAGCTCTCGTGGAGCATTTGACGCCCTTTAACCCGGCTTTCCAGATCAGAATGCAGCAACTGCTTCAGCACAGCGGACAAGGCGGGGGGGGTGCGACCCAATCTAAGGGCCTGCTCGCCTTTGTCTACAGTCAGGTCCTTCGCCAGGCAAGCATGCTGGGCTTCAACGATACGTTCTGGATACTTGCGCTGCTTAGCATTCTGCTTATACCGCTGCCTTTTTTCATGAGAGCCAGGAGGCAGACGTATTGAAGAAATCTTCGCGGACCACCGGCTTGTTTTTTTCTGCTGTTGCAATCCGTCGCGGAGAGCGTTAACTTAAAAAGGATAGGCAAAATCACGGTGACGTGTCTCCCATGGGATTCATATATCACGGAGGGAACCGCCAGACCGTGCCGGCATTTATGAACGTAGCCGAATTATTGGGTTACTTGAAACAGGAGATTTTTCAGAAAAGACATGTTGTTTCTTATCAAGGTTGTTCTTTTTGTCTGTTTTCTGCAGGTCATGGATGGATTTGCTCCGGTTTCGGCCCTGGCCTGGGGACCGGGCATTCATACCGCCATCGCCCTGGTTACACTGGGTCAGGCGGAACTTCTCCTGCCCAGCATCGCAGGGGTGATCGCGGCGTTTCCGATCCAATATCTTTATGGCTGCCTTGCAGCCGACTTCTTCATAGGTAAGGGACGCCGGAAGCGGCGGAAAAGTCACTTCCATTGCTGGGACGGCGGATTCAAGTTGCTCGATGAGGCCGGCGACAATGAAGAGGCTTCTTATTCCTACGGCTTTTTGACCCATCTGGCTGCTGACGTGATAGCCCACAACTATTTTATTCCCAATGTTATCCAGGACACACACAGTTCACGTCGACTGGGTCATCTTTATTGGGAGTTGCGGTCCGATTACCTTGTTGGTCCGGGTTACACAAGGATCGCCAAGGAAATATTGTCCCTTGATCATGAAAGTTGCGACACACTCCTTTCCGTTGCCATGAGCAAGGAAACAAACGGCCTGAGGACCAAGAAGCGGTTATACACCCAGGGCGTCAGACTTTCCGATTTCCTTTACGCGGCTAGTCCTCTTTTCTTGAGTGATCCTGCCTGGTTGCCGGTGATGTTCAAAGATGACCTTTCCCGGATGGTGGCGTTGTCCTGCCGCCTGGTTCAGGACTCTTTGGAAAACCTGGAAGATTCGTTGTGCATTTCATATGATCCTCTAGGACAAGTGAACCTGAGACTCGCTCGTGAACGGGCTTATTCTTTTCTGAGGAAAGGCCTGTCGACCGCCCATCTCAACACCCACTTTCCAGTGGATGAAGAACTCTTGATGCTATGAACCATATCAGAATCCTGGCAGAGAAGGTGGCTTCCCAGATCGCTGCAGGAGAAGTCGTCGAGCGTCCTGCTTCAGTGGTAAGGGAATTATTGGACAACAGTATAGACGCCGGCGCCGGGCGCATACGCGTTTCGGTGGAAGGGGGAGGAAAGCGTCAGATCCGGGTCGCTGACGATGGGTCAGGCATGTCAAAAGACGATCTGCTCCTTTGCGTCGAACGACATGCGACCAGTAAAATCAAATCGGTTTCGGACCTTTTTGCCATCAAGACCCTTGGGTTTCGTGGCGAGGCCTTGCCAAGCATCGCTTCAGTGTCGAAAATGGATGTCACGAGCCGGCCGGTGCAGGATCTTTCCGGACACAGGCTCAAGACGGCCGGGGGAAGACTGGTGTCGATTGAGGAGACGGGATGCCCAACCGGTACCAGCGTGTTGGTGAGAGACCTCTTCTATAATGTGCCCGCCAGAAAAAAGTTTCTGAGAACTCCTGGAACCGAAATGGATCATATTACGGACACGTTTTCCCGCTGGGCGCTGCCTTATTCCGAAATCGACTTCCGGCTCGAAAGCAACAACCAGACTCTCCTCCATTTTCCCGCCACCGAAAATCAGAGATACCGGTTGTCCACTCTCCTTGGAAGACGTGTCGCCGATGCGATGCTGGAAGCCACTGAAAAGACCGATGGGCTCGAAATTGACGCCTATCTGGCCCCTTGGGAATTTTCCCGTAAAAGGGGAGACCGTGTTTTTTTCTACATCAATGGCCGAAACATACGTGACAGGTATCTGACCCGGGCTATTCTAGAGGGTTACGGACAAAGGTTGATGAAAGGACAGTATCCGCAGATCGCTGTTTTTATGAACATCGATCCTTCAGAAATCGATATCAACGTCCATCCCACCAAGCAGGAAGTGAGGTTTCATAACGGGCGCATCGTTTTTCAGGTGATCGTGAGGATGATTGAGAGGTGCCTGAGCAGCGCCTTTAAGGGCTTCCTGGATAAGGAATTTTCGGGGAGCGAACCTCCTCCACCGTTCCCAGCCGGTGAACCTCCTCAGAGACCTTTTTCAACCCCCATTCCCTTTCGGGAGGAGCCCCCCGAGGCCGAACCTCGCATTACAAAGGATGTCCCCCTGGTGATCGGAAACCTGGGAAATACCTACATTCTCTGCCAGGCCAGGGATGGCCTGCTCATGGTGGATCAACACGCTGCCCATGAAAGAATTGTCTATGAGACCCTGAAGAAAGGATTGCTGAAAGGCAGACTCCAGGTCCAGACCCTCTTGATTCCAAAGGAACTCGAATTTTCGCTCAAAGAGGCTAAAATACTCAATGAAAGCAGTGAATTGTTGTCACGTTTCGGGATAGAGCTGGAACACTTCGGGGGAAATACATTCTTGCTCAGGGCGATACCGGTCCTGCTCGAGCGGGTCGTCTGGGAGGATTTCCTATCGGAACTTGTACCGGAAATCCGGAAAAGCCGGCCGGAGGATAACAGGACGATCGATGAAATTCTGTCCGTCATGGCCTGCCATGGCGCCGTGCGTGGGGGGCACACGCTTACGGCGCAAGAAATGACCCACCTGTTGTCCCAGCTCCTGGAGATGGATCTTCCTTCTAACTGCCCCCATGGGAGACCCATATTCAGGTATCTCCACTACCAGGAAATAGAAAAGATGTTCAAGCGGTCCGTCTAGTTCTGATGGAACGCTAAGCTATGCCACGATCGGCATCCTATGATCAACGAAATGGAACCGAACCTGAAAAAGCCCCTCAGGTTCTCGGGCTGAGTTCCGATTTGGGATTTTATAGGGTTTCGTATGAAGAGGTTACCTAAGATAGTCGTAATTGCCGGTCCCACGGCCAGCGGAAAGACAAGCCTCTCAGTGGAACTTGCAGAGGTCTTTAATGCCGAGATCATCAGTGCGGATTCCATGCAGGTTTATCGCTGGATGGATATCGGAACGGCAAAGCCCACCGAGGAGGAACGAAAGGGTATCCCGCATCATCTCCTGGATATAGTGGACCCTGATGAACCTTTCAATGCGGCTCTCTATCGTTCCTTGGCCCATTCGGCCGCAATGGAAGTGCTCGATCGCGGGAAACTGTGCCTGGTGGTTGGTGGCACAGGGCTTTACATAAAAAGTCTCCTGCAAGGTCTTTTCGAATGCCCTCCGGCGATAGAGGAAATCCGCCAATCGCTTCATCTTGAATGGGAGTCGGATGGGGCGGTCGATCTCTACAAAAGACTGGAATTTCTCGATCCGGAGAGGGCAATGAAAGTCCATCCCAATGACAGGGTACGTATTGTCCGGGCACTCGAGATTATTGGACTGACGAAAAGGCGCCCCTCGGAACTAAACAGGGAACACCGATTTGGGGAAAGATCTTTCGATGCCCTCAAATTTTGTCTCCAAGTTGAGAGGAAACGGTTGTATCAGCGTATCGACGAACGTTGCGTTGAAATGGTGGATCGGGGGCTCGTTGCCGAGACTGAAGAACTCCTCAGAAAAGGTTACAACGCCAACCTGAAATCCATGGAAGCCATAGGCTACCGGCAGGCGGTCAGATATCTTAGAAATGAATATACCCTTGAGCAGGCCATCAGCAACCTCCAGAGGGACACCAGACGATATGCCAAGAGGCAGCTCACGTGGTTTCGCAAAGACCCTGAAAACGTTTGGCTTGATCCGGGGAATTTCGATGCCTTCGTTGAGGGCATAAGAGCATTCATAGCGTGACCTGGTGAGGATCTAAAGAATATCAGTCCTTGATTCTTATCTAACTGTATGATAATGGTTGAAAAAAGTGGTTCATCCGACTAATGCGTATTTTCCACCTGTGATGACTTCGTTGGAAGCTGGTTTATGCCGCAAGCGGCAGCCTATGAGCAACGAAGTGGAGCCGAACCTGACACTCTTTTTCAGACCCTTTCTAAACACTTCGGAGGGAATGGACGCCGATTTGGGGTTCAGCGGTACGTCACAGAAGTGCGTAGGGTTTGATAGGAGTGAACCCCAAATAGTCGTCCATGTCGGTGTTTGGTGCCAAGTGCACTATGAGAAAGGGTCTGAAA
>JBAPTR010000196.1:0-4220 GCA_049282265.1 Desulfatiglandaceae bacterium
GCGTTTTCTGGCGGAAATGGTGGTAGACATGGCCGTCCGCGACGATCCGAATGCCCTTGAAGGCTCTTTCTTGGATCCTGCATGTGGGTCAGGCATCTTTCTGGTTATTATTTTTAACCGCCTTGCCAATCGCTGGCTATTGAAAAACAACCGGGCACATTACACTACAAAGGTAAAAGCGTTTCAGGATATTCTTTCCCTCCAAATCCACGGTGTCGATCGGGAAGAAACAGCGTGTCGCATTGCCTGTTTCAGTTTATATCTGGCATACCTGGACTTTTTCGATCCGCCCGATATTCAAGACCATATCAAAAAGACCGGCCGGCCCCTGCCGAAGTTGCTGGATTATGGTAATGCACCTGATCGGCCGACTGCGGATATTGCTGTCATTTATTGTGCTGATTTCCTGGCCGATGAAACCCTTGCCGGGCAAACATTCGATTGCGTCATCGGCAATCCGCCATGGGAAGGCCGGGGGAGCAAACAACTGGCCCAAAAATTCATGCAAAACGTCCCGAAGATACTGCGGGAAGGCGGAACCGGTTGTCTTTTGCTGCCCACCAAAATTCTCCAAAACCAGACGGATGCCTTTCAAGCCGAATGGTTAACCCAGGTAACCTTGGAAGAAGTTCTGCAATTGGCGGACTACAGCTTTCTTCTTTTCCAGAACGCCCTATGTCCAGCATTCATTGCATGTTTCATAAATACCCCGCCGCCATCCAATCGTCACACGGTGGAATTTAATGCGCCGAAATTCAATCGCGACGGACTTCGCCAGGGCATAATCAAAATCAATCCGTCATCCCGCACATGGATCCCATTGGCCGACATCCTGACCGCCACCCGCTCCCAAACTGCTCCGGTGGTGTGGAAGCGTCGGCTGTGGGGAACCCCTCGGGACCAAAAGCTGCTCGATTTGCTCCAATCTATGCCCTCGTTGCATGAGCATGTCGATGTACTCAGTGAGCTGCGTAAAAAGGGACTACCTCGGAAGAAAAGATGGGTCGCCGGGGAAGGAATAAAACCGTGGCCAATAAAGAAAAACAAATTGGATCGTTCCCCAAAGGTATTAAGGTGGACCCTTGAAATGCCCTTTGTTGAAACAACACCATGGAGTTCAGATCTTACACTATTTCCAAACGAAACAATTCCATTAGGAGAAAGGCTGAGAAAAAAGAATTACAGGACGGACGCTTTATATAGCCAACCGCCGTCAGATCTTTTCTGTGGACCGATGGTTCTATTTAGCCATGGTTTCGACAAGGTTTCATTTTGTGACTTCGATGTGCTTTTTCAACATTCCCTTAGATCTATCAAAGGAGCGCAAGAAGATTCAGATCTTTTAATGTTTTTAGCTGCATACTTGAGGTCAAGTCTGGCTAGATATTTTCTATTCCATACTACTGCTAGCTGGGGAACAGAAAGAGATAAGGTTCATTTTGGAGAAGTTCTAAACACTCCTTTCCCTTTGCCGGGAAATGATTTCATTTCGGCAGACGCAGATCAAATAGTAAAGCAAGTAGCCCATAAGCTTAATGCACTAAGTGAAAAATTGAAAGCCTCGCTTGACCGGATAAATACAAAAGCTAAAGAGTATTCCCTGGTTACAGAAGATAAGAAAGATATCAAAAAGAAATGGAAAAAGGAGCGAAAAAGACACGTTGATGCAACTCAAGATGAGATTAATTTGCTGATTTTCCAATATTTCGGATTATCCATGCAAGAAATTGCCCTTATTGAAGATACAATTAACGTTTTTGAACCTAGTTCAACACCTCCGAATAGGCGTAATAAAAAGCTCATGACCCTCAACCCAATGGAAAAGGCGGGAGTGGCACCTTATGCCGAAAAAGGCTTGGGCGCATATGCGGACACCTTGACAATGACACTAAACGCATGGGCCGAAGCTGAAGAGTCGCCTTATCGCGTTTGCGCCGAAGGCGGGGCGGACACCGATGTGGGCCTGGCAATGGTTACGGTTTACCTTTCGCAGAAAGAGGCGCCCTATCGAGATAAAACACTTGCCAAAGACTTGTCCAATGCCTTGAAAGCTTACAATAAACGCATATCAAATAGGCATGGCGCCCTAACGTATGAGCGCGATATTCTTTTTTTTCAAGGTAAGACGATACATATTGTTCGTCCGAATATTCTATTGAATTGGACACGTACAGCTGCCCTAAACGACGCGGCCAGGATTTATGGCGACATCGCGATAGCCAATAAGGAATCGTGATGACACATCATCCGGTCGGCGAGTTTAGACAGCTTTTCCCGCAGGATCATATTCCCGCTGTACTAGATTCTTTGCTTGAAGCCGGCGTAACTCTTCGGAAAGAAACGGCCAATGACCATGAGAACTGGATTTCAAGGCGTCTTTATAGGCGAGTGATAAGGATTTTTCCTTTTCGGGACGGCCCTCTTGATATCAGACTGCAACCCGAAATTGTGGCGACTGATTCGGATGAAAACAGAGCATCCGGACAAGTCGATTTCCTTGTATCTTGCGGCCTTGGCGCTGAAATCTACTTTGCAATTGAGGCAAAACGTTTAAGAGTCCGATCAACTAGTGGCAAAATGGATGCCGGAAATGACGACTATGTTAATGATGGCATGATGCGCTTCGTTACCGGGCAGTATGCACCTTTTATGAATACAGGTGCAATGCTCGGGTATGTTTATGACGGGGACATAAATAAAGCTCGTTCCGGAGTAGCCAGTTATATCGCGAGGGAAGCAACTACACTCAGCCTTATAGGTGCGTTTGTTCGCTCGTCAATTCTCTCACAAAAGCTCATTGACGAGACCCAACATGCCTTGAAAAATCGCTCTCTTACTATCTATCATCTTTTCCTGGCAGTTTAATGAACGAAAGGTATGGCGCCCGCTCAGATGAGTCAGACGCGTCTGACCAATGTCCGCAATTTGATGCTCTTGGCCCGCCGCCAGGCGGCCCAACTGGTCAACGTGGCCCTGACCATGCTTTTTTCGAAAACTGAAGGGTGTATCCGCCAAGATATTCTCGAAGAAAAACGGGCAGCCTGCGGCAAGGAGATTGTGCATGCGCTCAGGGCAGGCACTTCAGGTCCGGCATGACATTCTTTAATGAGTTCAATTGCCAGCGCAACAAAATTGCAGTTCTGCGTGAAAGTGTGGTCCATCGAAGGGACGCGACTTACACTGGAGGAGGCAGTGAGGTCATGACCAAAGAACTGGTATCTACTAATGGAACCACTGCCGGCAAAGGGCAAATCCTCTTCTATGAGGTCGAAGTGAACGCTGCGGTCGGGTCGCTGAATCGCATCGGTCTGTGGCTTGGCGCGGAGGGAATAACGAGCCTCCTTGATCCACTTTCTCCGGCCAAGCAACTCCTTGAAACATTCAAGGCCGCCCAACAGCGGATGCCCAAACGGGTGTTTCTGGCCCGGTGGTGTTGGCCCACGGACCGCGCCAGTGGGGCAACACCACCTTGGCCCTCATGGTTGGTGACGCGCCAAGTTACGAATACATCACTCTTGACGATGATGTTCAACTGGCGGTAGCGGTAGCTCATGCAAATCATTGCTAATCATGGGCGTCTTCCTCTTCGGGAAATTTTGAACAAGATGGCCGATCCACCAGGATCTGCGACGGTTCGGGACGACATATATCACTTGAAACGACTTGGCCTGATCAATTCCAGGAGACACCGACGTGGCGCTGGATGGTCCATCCGGCGAGAGGACAATCAATGATAAATGGAATTGACTGAAACAGGCGGGAAAATGAGCTGGCGTCTCCAGCTTATTTCCAGATTAGCCTGCTGGGGCGAATTGAATGGAGAAATAAACTGAGTCGTGTGATTGTGGCCGTTGGGATGTTAACGCCTGGAGAGTGATCAAACTATCGTAAAAGCCGTTGACACTTTTTGATGAACTTGTTTTAGTCTCAGCACAATCATGGAGCGAAAGAAAATGAGCGGTGGACATTTTAATTACGACCAGTACAGGATGCGTCAAATAGCTGATGAGGTTGAGCGTCTCATTGAGACCAACAATATTGAAGAAACCGATCCTTACGGTGACA
This sequence comes from Desulfatiglandaceae bacterium, assembly GCA_049282265.1. Taxonomy (GTDB): domain Bacteria; phylum Desulfobacterota; class DSM-4660; order Desulfatiglandales; family Desulfatiglandaceae; genus CAYUCJ01. The sequence continues at coordinate 4,066 of JBAPTR010000196.1, forward strand.
AAATCAGCTATTCTTTCCCGCAAGAAATCATTGAAAAATTCCAAGAAGCTGTGCTGACGCTTCGCATGGCTGAATTAATGGCGCAAAGGATAGATTGGCTTGTATCTGGAGATGATGGTGAAGAAAGCTTTCTTCGAAGATGGAATGAAGACCTG
>JBAPTR010000197.1:0-10450 GCA_049282265.1 Desulfatiglandaceae bacterium
ATAACAAGGCGGCAAGGAGTAGGCGACGGAGGCGTACGTTATCGGTACGTCGAGGAGCCGACGACGCAGCCAACGCCGGCAGCGCTTGAATGCGAATTGGAATTAGAAGGTTCCCATTCCAAAAGGCCGCCATGGCCTCCTCTGCTATAATGGCGGCCACCTCCGCCCCTTCCATTTGTGAGGTACCTTCTACCACAAGATATGACCAGACATGTCATGAAAAATAGCGTTCACTCTCATTTTCTTCTCTTTTACTTTGTGTTTTCTTCGGAAAGGACGTTCCAGGTCCGTCTTTGCAGAAAACTACCTTCCACATCACCTTCCATTTCCAGGAACATCTTCCAGGGGACGGCAAAAGAAAGCAGGTCTTTTCCCAGCTGTTTCCTCAGATTTTCCCTGGCGGATATGTCCGTGAGGCCTACCACCGCTCGCGGGTTCTCGGATTTAGCCTCCTTGTAAGGAAATATCCCGATAGTCTGGCACCCGGCCGCATAGGGAATCGTGACGTTTTCCGTTCCTTGCCTCCCGTAGTTTGCCAGAATGACAAGGGCGGAAAGCTGATCCGGCGGGGCCAGAAAAATAACGATCTCGGGTTGTTCTTTCTCAGGAATAACCTCATTGAGTGGCTTGAACACCACATATTTTGAAGAAACATCCATGATAGGCATGGCTTCAACAAAATCCTTCACCATTTCAGGGGATTTCAGATATCTCTCCCCCTTCAGAAAATCTTCCAGGAAATCCTTGGAAACGAAGTCCTTTATGTGCCCTGCAGTCTCTTTCCCCTGCTCCCACTGGTCATTCCCGGTAGAGAGAAAATAATAAAAGCACTCGATACCCCCGGGAAACTTGAGATACTGGTTTCCAAAACCAAGGCCGACCCCGCCTCCCCAGCAACCATAGGTTTCCTCGCTGAACACAGCAGTCTTTCCCTTGGCCGCCCTCGCCAGCATCCACATGACACATCCCCACTTCCCTTCCTTGAACTGTCCGGCCTCCGCAGGCTTTTCATCTGTCCAAAGAATGGCAACAGGCCCATACTTCAAGTTCAATGCTTCTGCAATCCTGCTCTTCATCTTTTTCACCCCCCATCCATTTTCTATACCATTATTGCCCGTCTTCCTTCTCTCCTACCCTCCTCAGAAAATCCTCCCGGCGTTCTTTGGCCCATTGGGAACAAAAGGCCGGCTTCCCCTTCCCTACCCTCTTCATGCAGAGAGAACAGGTGGGTTCACAGGGAACAATCGGATCAGTTACCTCCCCTTTTGCCTTTCTCGGCCAGAGAGGATCAGCAAAAAGCACCCTTGCCAGGCCGACCAGGTCGGCCTGGCCCTGTTGAATGACTTTTTCAGCCGTTGCAGGACTCTGTATTCTCCCCGCCGCGATGACGGGGGTCTTTGAAACCGCCTTCTTGATGGTCTCCGCGAAATGGACCATATAGCCTTCTGATCTTTCCTCTTTGAGATACTCAGGAACGAAGAAGGAATCATAGGTCCCGGCCGTCACGGAAAGGTAGGCAATACCCCTTTCCTCCAATTTTTCAGCGAGGGGGATCGTTTCTTCCGGGTGTAGCCCGTCAGGCAGCCATTCATCTGCCAGGAACCGGTATCCCACCGGGTAATCCTTCCCCACCGTTTCCAAGATCGCGTCCGTTGCTTCCAGAGGAAACCGCATCCGGTTTTCGAGGATTCCGCCGTATTCGTCATTCCTCAAATTGGTCCTCGGAGACAGAAACTGGACCATGAGATAGCCGGTCCCTCCGTGGATCTCTACCCCGTCAAAACCCGCCTCTTTCACTCGCCTTGCCCCCTCGGCAAAGGCCTTCACGACCTTGTGGATTTCTTCAAGGGTCATCTCTTTCGGCATAATTGTCCCGGTTTTGAACGGTGACGGCGCCAGTCTCTCCTGCATGTAGGCGTATCGACCTGCATGGTTCAGCTGCAGGAAGGCGAGAGCGCCCTCGTCGTGGATGGCCCCGGCCAGTTCAGCCATGCCCGGAATATACCGATCCTCGTCGGCCCTCAGGATAAAAGGCGATCCTGCTCCTGATGGGTCCACCGAAACGTTCTCCACCACCACCATTGAGACGCCGGATGCAGCCATTTCCTTGTAATGTTCAAGAACCAGAGGGCTCACCGAACCATCCGGATTGGCATAACCCACAAACAGGGGCACCATGATGATCCGGTTTTTCAGAGAAAGCTTTTTAATTCCATACGTAGTAAATAATAGGGATGATGCGTTCATATCCAACCTCCTTTGGTTTCGGCAGTCTTTCATTTTCAGAGGAGTGCCCTGATATTTTCAGTCAGTTCTTCAGGTGAAATAATCGTGATTACTTCATCGTGGCCCTTTTCAAAATAGTTCACATCACTGATGCCAAGGGGTGGTATACTCGTTCTCGGAATGATCCTGGCCTGAGTCCGGAAGTGTCCTTCTTTGCCAAGGTTGGGAAAGAGGGTCATGTTAAGGCTGCCACAATGCATCCGGTGAAAGCAAGCCAAAAGCCTGCTCAATCCCTCACAAAAGGCCTTCCATCCTTCTTTTTTTGGCCCGTCCGGGTCCCTTGTATTTCCAAATAGGACGAGGACCTCTCCAAGCATGCCTTCGGGAGAGAAGCTTGACAGGAAGGTGACCCCACCACACCTGAAAATATGCCTGACACCCTCTTTTTCCTCGTAAGCAATCAGATCCGCCCAGTAGCTCCGGCCTAGCCTCCTGTGATAATTTGAAGAGGCATTGAGTAATTTCCGATGAAACTTCGTGGGCTTCTCATCCACAACGATCTGGAAATGGGGATGGATGATCCCGCCGCCTGCTGCAGGCATGTAATTCCAGTTGATGGAGGCATGGGCAACCCTGTTGTCAGATCTTCTGATGCTTTCTATATAGTGAAGGCTTGCTTCGAACGCGTCATAAAGTATCTCAGGATCGAAATGATCTAAAGGGAGATAATGTCTCTTGGACAATATGCACACGGCATTGTACCGGCTATAAGGGAAGGCATTGGGTACAACAGTCGCCTCACCATATCTGATTCGGCCTTTAGGGACAAGAATGGAAGGAAATTTGGGAGTTGATGCCTCCATCTTTCCCGGACAAAACGGACACCATTCTTTGGATTTTGATATGGAAGGCTCATCAACCGATGCTTCAGGCAGCCGCCAGCGGTGAGCCAGGACACGGGCTTTTGATCCCGTAAACAGATCGGTTCTTACTTCAATACGGATGACCTTTTCCTGGAATCCATCAGTAGGATCCAGGAATCGTGCTTCATGGATTTCCTTCTTGAAACCAAGCTCCATATTTCAAAAACCTGACGTATGTCAGGCCCTCCTTTGCATTATAACCCGCCACATGGCATCATCCAGTTTAGGATTGGAGACGCGACCCGCTTAAGGAGCGTACATCGGCATACCAAGCTTGAATTATGATCCGTCCTGGTGTGCCCCGGGCTGGTCGCCGCCCCCGCCCAAGACCGCATAAAGGCTCACCTGGTTGGCGATCTTGGCCAGGCGGAGCGCAATAAGCCCCCGCTTGGCCGCATACAGGGATCGCTGCGCATCAAGGACACCCAGGTAGCTGTCGATCCCGTTGGTATAACGGTTTACCGAAAGGCGGTACGTTTCCGCCAGAGCGTTGACCAGAGATTGCTGCGCCTCTACCTGCCGGTCCACCGTGCCCTGCACTGCGAGTGAATCGGCTACTTCTCTGAAGGCCGTTTGGATCACCTTCTCATACTGGGTCAAGGCAATTTTTCGCACTGTTTTGCTGACTCGCAGGGCGGCCCAGGTGCGGGGGTCAAAAATAGGCATAGTGATCTGCGGCGCAAAGCTCCAGGTGCCCGAGCCGGAGTTGAAGAGGCCGGAGAGCTCGTCGCTGGCGGTTCCCACCGCGCTTGTCAGTGCAATGCGGGGAAACAAGGCTGCCCGGGCCGCACCTATAAAGGCATAGGCAGCTTTCAGCTGATATTCCGCCGCCATGATATCCGGGCGCCGCAGGAGCACCTCGGAAGAGAGGCCGGGGGAAATATCCTTGGGGGTGCTGACGCTTGCCAGGTCAGGCGGCAGGAGATCTTCCTTCACCGGAGAGCCGGCCAGGAGGTTCAACGCATTTTGGTCCTGCGCCACCAGCTGCATATAGCGTGCGACATCTCCCCGGGCTGTATCCACCTGCGTTTGCGCCCGGCGCAGGTCTAATTCGTTCGCGAGTCCAACCTCGTACTGCCGCCGGATTAAATCGTAGGCGCCCTGCTGCGTCTCAAGGGTGGACCGGCCCAGGTTGAGGTCCCCTCGATCCGCAGCCAGGAGCAGGTAGGCCCTCGCAATTCCGGACACCAGCGCGATCTGTGCGCTGCGGCGGGCCTCTTCCGTGGCCAGATACTCCTGCAGGGCCTGCTCTTTCAGGCTGCGGATGCGACCAAAAAAGTCGATCTCCCACGAAGTGACGCCCAGATTGACACTGTATTGTTTCGTTGTCCTGGGTTCTCCCGGGCGTGTAAGATCTGAGGAACTCCGCTGTTTGGTTCCCGTCCCTATGGCACCGACCGATGGAAACACCTCCGCCCGCTGAACGCCGTAGAGTGCGCGTGCTTTCTCCACATTCAGGGCGGCAAGCCGCAGATCACGGTTGTTGTTCAGGGCCGTCTCAATGAGCTTTTGCAGCCGTGCATCGGTGAAAAATTCGCGCCACTTCAGCACCGGGACTGTCGCTGCTCCGGGCGCTGCCCGGGCGCCCTTATAGGCCGCCCCCTGCGGCCACGCGACCGGGATCGGCGCTTCGGGCTGTGAGTATTTCGGGGCCAGGGAGCAGCCGCCCAGAAAAACGGCAAGCCCAACCAGTAAAAACAACTGTTGTCTATTCATCTCATTGATCCCCTGATGGATTATTATCAACGTGCTTCATCGTTACGCTCTTTTTGCGTTTGCCAAGTGCCTTATAGATCATCACATAAAAGAGCGGCGCGAAGAAAATCACCAGAAAGGTGGAGGTCACCATCCCTCCAAGCACCCCGGTGCCGATGGCATTTTCCGCCCCTGCCCCTGCCCCGCTCGCAAGGACGAGGGGCAAGATACCGAACCCGAAGGCCAGCGACGTCATGATGATGGGACGCAGCCTCAATTTCGCCGCTTCCAGCGTCGCCTCGATCAGCCCCGCCCCCTCGTCAACCCTGGCCCTGGCGAACTGAACGATCAGGATGGCGTTCTTGGTGGTCAGACCCAGGATGGTCAGCAGCCCGATCTGGAAATAGACATCATTGGGCATCCCCCGCATGGTCGAAGCGATAACCCCGCCGATGACCCCAAGAGGCAGGGTCAGAAGGATCGCGATGGGGATGGGCCAGCTCTCGTACAGGGCCGCCAGGCACAGGAAGATCACGAAAATGGAAAACGCATACAGCAGCCCCGTCTGGGAGCTGGTCATCTGCTCCTGGTAGGAGAGCCCGGTCCAGTCAAAGCCGATCCCCGGGGGCAGCTTGGAGACAAGCTCTTTCATGGCCTGCATGGCTTCGCCTGAACTCATCCCCGGCGTCGGCTCACCCAGGATTTCCATGGACGAAAAACCGTTGTAGCGTTCCAGCTGGGGAGAACCCATGGTCCAGTGACCCGAGGCAAAGGAAGAAAAGGGGACCATCTTGCCCGCGCTGTTGCGCACATAGAGTTTTTTCAGGTCTTTCGGCAGCATGCGATAGGGGGCGTCCGCCTGGACGTATACCCTTTTCACACGCCCGGCCTGGATAAAGTTGTTGGCATAGGCACTGCCGAAGGCCGATGAGATCGTATCGTAAATGGAAGTGATGGAAACGCCAAGCGCACCTGCCTTTTCCCAATCCACGTCAATGCGATATTGGGACACATCTTCCATGCCGTTGGGCCGGACCCTGGTCAATCTCGGATCTTGAGCCGCCATGCCGAGGAGCTGGTTCCGGGCCGCCATCAGTTTTTCGTGGCCCAGGCCGCCTCGGTCTTCCAACTCAAAATCAAACCCGGTTGCAGTGCCCAGTTCGATGACTGCCGGCGGAGCGAAGGCAAACACCATGGCGCCTTTTATCTTTGAAAACGCCCGCATGGCCCTTCCTGCCACGGCCCAGACCTTCTGGTCCGGCCGCTTGCGCAGCTTCCAGTCCCTGAGCTTTGCAAACCCCATCCCAACGTTCTGGCCATCGCCCCCGAAGCTAGCGCCTGGGATCGCCATGAAGGATTCCACCGCGTCTTTCTCATCCTCCTGAAAATAGTCCCTGACCTTATCCATGACCTTCCCGGTCTGCTCCAGGGTGGAACCCGACGGAAGCATGGCCTGGACCAGCAGGATCCCCTGGTCTTCATCAGGCAGGTAGGCGGTGGGCATGCGCTGAAACAAATACCCCAATGCCGCCACAATCAGCACAAACAGAAACAGATAGCGCAGTTTTCTGGCCAGAGCACGGCCGACCAGTCTGACATACAGGTCTCTCGCGCGAAAAAACATACGGTCAAACCTCTTGAAAAATGGGCGCAGGAAAAAGACCGCCCCGTCTGCCGGTTCATGCCCGGCTGCCACCGGCTTGAGGAGCGTCGCGCAGAGCACCGGGGTCAGGATCAGGGCCACCAGCACCGAAAGCAGCATGGCGGCGGCGATAGTCACGGAAAACTGTCGATAGATAACCCCGGTGGAGCCGGCAAAAAAGGCCATAGGTCCGAATACCGCCGCAAGCACCAGGCCGATGCCGATCAGGGCGCTGGTGATCTCACCCATGGACTTGGCAGCGGCTTCCTTTGGAGAAAGTCCCTCCTCGCTCATGATCCGCTCCACGTTCTCCACCACCACGATGGCGTCGTCCACGAGGAGACCGATGGCAAGGACCATGGCGAACATGGTCAGCATGTTGATGGAGAAGCCGAAAAGCCCCAGGACGCCAAAGGTCCCCAGGAGCACCACCGGCACCGCGATGGTCGGGATCAGGGTGGCCCGGAAGGTCCCCATGAAAAGATACATGATCACAAAGACCAGCAGGATAGCCTCGAACAGGGTCTTGACCACCTCGTTGATAGCCACCTGGGTAAAGGGGGTGGTGTCGTAGGGATAAATCACTTTCATGCCGGGAGGGAAATACCGGCTCATCTCTTTCAATTTCTGTTTGACGGCCTTGGCCGTACCCAGGGCATTGGCGCCGGAAGCCAGACGAATAGCCATTGCGGCGATGGGTTTGCCGTTGTAATTGGACAGTATGTCGTAACGCTCGGTCCCCAGTTCCGTTCGTCCGATATCGCTGATGCGCAAGATGGAGCCGTCCGGATTGGTGCGGATGGGGATGGCCCCGAACTCCTCCGGTGTCTTGAGCAGATGCTGAACAATGATGGAAGCGTTCAACCGCTGGCCTTTCACAGCCGGCACTCCGCCGAACTGACCAGCGGAGACTTCCACGTTGTAGGCCCGAAGCGCCGTGATGACATCTTCCATCGTCATGTGGTACTGGGTCAGCTTGTCGGGGTTGACCCAGACCCGCATGGCATACTGGGATCCGAAATTATTGACTTCGCCCACGCCCGGCACCCGGGACAGTATCTTTTCCAGGTTGGACTGGGCATAGTCCCGCAGGTCTATGCCGTTCATGCTGCCGTCTTCCGAGATGAGCCCCACGATGATCAGGTAGTTTCGGGTGGACTTGCTGACCGTAATCCCCTGGCGTTGAACCACATCGGGCAGACTGGTCATGGCGAGCTGGAGCTTGTTCTGCACCTTGGCCCAGGCCAAGTCCGGATCGGTCCCGGGGGCAAAGGTCAGCTGGATGCTGGCCGCGCCGGATGAAGAACTGGTGGAGGAGAGGTACAGCATCTGGTCTAAACCGGTCATCTTCTGCTCGATAATCTGCGTCACACTGTCTTCAACGGTCTCGGCCGAGGCGCCGGGATAAAATGCACTGATGCCGATGGAAGGCGGGGCGATGGCGGGATACTGGGATATGGGCAGATTGTAGATCGCCAGCCCGCCTGCCGCCATCATGACGATGGCGATGACCCAGGCGAAGACCGGACGGTCCAGAAAGAATTTTGATAGCATCTCGTACCTCCCTTAATCGGCTTTCACAGTCGGCCGGGCCGAATTTTCAAGTGCCCTGTGTATTTTTCCACCCGCTTCAAAAGGGACCGCCTTCACGGCCGCACCGGGCCTCACCATCTGTATCCCTTCGACGATCACCCTGTCGCCGGGAGCAATCCCTGTCGAGACGAGCCATTTGTCGCCGATGGCCCGGTCGAAGGTGAGCATCCGCAGCGCAACCTTGCCCTCAGCGGTGACGATCAGTGCGAAGGGATTCCCTTTGTGGTCGCGGGAAACCCCCTGCTGAGGGACAAGGATAGCCTGTTCATCAACGCCTTCTTTGATCACTGCCTGGACGAACATGCCCGGCAGGAGAACGCCTTCCGGATTGGGAACGACAACCCGCAGGATGACGGACCCGGTCGTCGGATCCACTGTGACACCGCTAAACTGAAGCCTTCCTTCCATGGGGTAGGGTGTGCCGTCTTCCAGGATGAGTTTCACCTTGTCCTGGTTCGTTCCATCGTGCTTGAGGCGGCCGTCTTTCAAGCGACGTTTCAAGCGCAGCAGCTCGGTGGTGGATTCGGGCACATCCACATAAATGGGATCCAGTTGTTGAATGGTTGCCAGGGCCACGGCTTGATAGGCCGTCACGATGGCGCCCTCTGTCACGCTGGACCTACCGATGCGGCCGGAGATGGGTGCGGTGACTTTGGTGTATCCCAGATTGATACGGGTCGTCTCCACCGCCGCTTCCGCCTGATGGATGGCTGCCTCGGCTACAGCCACCGCCGCCCGGTCGCTCTTCAATTGCGCCTCGGCGGCCCGCAGCGTAGCCTCGGCTACATTGGCGTTGGTTACGGCCTGATCTCGCTGACTGGTGGAGACAGCCCTGCCCTTAAATGCATCCTCAAATCGACGGCGGTTTGTCCGGGCAAGCTCCAGGGTGGCCTGCTGCTGCGTGACGCCGGCAATGCCCGCTTCCAGGGCGGCCCGCGCCCGGTCGGCTGACTTTCGCGTGACGGCGAGGTTCGCCGTGGCATTGTCCAGCGCCGCCTGAAACGGAGCGGGATCGATCTGATAGAGCACTTGGCCCGCCTCGACATCGGAGCCTTCCGTGAACAGACGTTTCTGTATAAGGCCGCTCACCTGGGGACGGATCTCCGCAATACGGAAGGCAGCCGTGCGGCCCGGCAGTTCAGTGGTCAGCACCTGCTTTTGGGGTTGGATCGTCACCGTGGCCACTTCCGGGACAGGGGGAGGTCCCTGGTGTTTCGTCGAGTGGTCGCAGCCTACAAACAGAAGGCCGGCCAACAGGCCTGTAAACACCATAATACATCCAAGGGGTTTATAAACTGTTCCATTGCGTTGCATCACATATCCTCCAGGTATTGACAGTATTGAGCGGATTGAGTTCCTCACATGCCCCGGATAATCACGGGTCAATAAGCCCTTTAAAAAGTATATTCAGGATGGTGTCCGGATCATGCGGATAAGGGTGTCGATCAGGCGCTTCGAGCCAGAGGAAGAGAAATGCGCTGGTAAGACTCTCTATGGCCACTGCCAAATGGTAGGGCTCACCGATCTTTTTAAACCGTTTCTTTTCCATCCCGCCTGCAAAAACAGAAGCGAGGGTTTCCAGGAATTGGCTATGACGTTCCCGGATCTCGGCATCAAGTCCTGCCATGACGTTGAAGCTTGCTCCCCTGCTCTCCGCAAAATAGAGGCGTATCATGGAGACGTTGGCGCGAAAAACTTCACCCTTGGCCATGACGTAATTTCGGAGCCTTTCAATCTCGTCCTCCGGCTCTTCAATGGCCTTTCTTAGTGCGTTGTGGAATTTTTCGGACTGATCGAGGACAAAAGCTTTGTAGAGATCTTCTTTGTTTTGAAAAAACTTGTACAGCGTTCCGATGGCGAATTCAGCCTGCTTTGCAATCTCATGCATGCTGACATTATGGAAACCCTTTTCCGAAAAGAGTTCCAGGGCGGCTTCCAGAATCTCTTTTCGGCGCCTGAGCCTTTCTCTCTCCCGCCTCGGAAGCTTTTTTTCGATCATCTTTTTCCCCTTTCATTGCTCTTTGCTGTTGATGAAAACCAATCATTGTGAACATGACGTCAAATTCTAATATAGATCGTCATATTGTCAATAGCGAATCACATTTTTTCTCATGAAGGGGCAAATTGAGAAGACAGGGGTTGTGATACATTTGCGGGAGAATGCGGATCTTTTCTTGGGCACCATCTATGTACCCATAAAGATATTTCACGGAGGGATTTGATCAAAGGAGAATGGCTATACATGACCAGGAAGATAATGTCATTTTACCCTTGATTTTTCCAAACGTTTTCTTGAAAGTACGTTTCAGGCTCCAAAATGCCTTTTTGAAAACCTATTTGGCTGCAAAAGTAAATGTTTTATTAATTGCAT
>JBAPTR010000198.1:0-3922 GCA_049282265.1 Desulfatiglandaceae bacterium
GAAGGTGGAGTATTTAACTGGAAAGTGCCCTTCACCCTTGATATTTGATGGGTCCGAGATATATGGAGGGTGTGGTATGGCTTTAAATTCCGGTTTTTCCGATTGTGACAATGCCCAGATATCCATCCACTGTTATTTCATCCCCGGTTTGAATCAGTGTGGTTGCATCGGGGATGCCGGTAATACAGGGCAACCCGTATTCGCGTGCGATGATCGCGCCGTGAATCAGCATTCCCCCTCTGCGCTCGACAACGGCCGCCGCCAGGGGGATGACAAAGGTTACGTTCGGATCAACCGCGTCACAAACCAACACCTCGCCGTATCTGAAATCGGCCAGATCGGAATGGTTGTGGATCACCCGGGCTCTGCCACTTGAAATTCCGGGACCTGCTGGTTGACCGATCAACTGCCGGGCTTGATAACCAAAGCCGGGCGTTTTGCCCCCCAAAGACGGTTTCTGGTCTTCGGACCCGAAATCGGCCTCCCCAAGCACCTGCACCAATACTTCCGGGGTCTGATTACCTGTCTGTTCCTCCAGGCGGCGCCTGGCTTCCTGGACCGCCGCCAGCACCTGCGCTTCAATACGGCCGAGATAGATATTGTCATCATCACGCAGTCGGTAACTGCTCCTGGCCAGTTCAAGCAATTCTTCCGCGCGCTCCTTTTGATCGTCGTCAAAGCTGTCTATATAATTCTGATGCAGTCGGCTGATTCGATCCTTCTTTTTGCGGACCCCGTTCCGGGATGGATGATCGGCCATTTCCAGCAGCAGCCGGTAAAGCGGGCCGGTCCCCAGAACGCAATTCTTGCCACCGGTCACTGCGCAGGACAGGTCGCCGAACTTTTGGATGAATTCATCGATCCGTGAAAGAAATCGGGCATCGAGGGCGGAGTAATCGCCCTGCTTCAGTTCTTCCGCCAGATGTTCATCGCTGCGGATAGTGGCAGCCAGATCCGTCAACATGTTGTTTCTCTCAAGGCTGGCCATATCGGTGTTGGTGAGAAGGTCCAGAAACTCGTAGGGGTCCGTGGGCTGAAGGGCATCATTATAGACCTGGCCGAACAAACGCACGCCGTGGGCGTACGGGATGAAATCAGCCCAATAGATGTCGACCCATTTCTGGTTGATTTCCCTCCGTTTTCTGATTTCAACTGCCAGAGCCCGATCCGACAACTGAGCCAGATCTGTGCCAACCATGCTTTCCGCCACCGAAATCATGCGTGGAATCAACTCTTCTTCAATTTTTCGGCGCAGCCTCTTGAGATTTTCGAAGCTTCGGTGGAGGCTGAGGTACCATATGCGCTCGTCTTCAGGCTTTTGGGAACGGAGCGTCGTAATGGGACGTGATTGGAGCAAGACCAGGGAATCACCCTCATAGGTCCACTCGACATCCTGGGGCATTTTGAAAAACGCTTCCGCATTGAGGGCGGACTTAAATACGGAATTTACCTCTTCAATGCTCAGCGGAGGACGGGCTGATTTGTCACCAGGCAACTCCACCAGACGCACACTGTTGGGGCCTGGAACCATCCAGTACTTGCGCTCAGGGGACGTATGCTCAACTATCCTGTTGTGGGATCGATCAATGATCCAGCGATCGGGCTCCACGGTCCCATCCACCAGGCCCTGGTTTAGTCCGTAGACCGATTCGACAACGCCCTGATCCTCGTCATTGGGGCTTCGGGTAAAGACCACCCCCGACCTGTCACCTACCACGGTCTCTTGCACCACCACAGCCATGGAGCTCTCTTCAACATCCAGACCGATTTCCTGGCGATACAACAACGCCGCATCCGACCACAGAGATGCCCACACCATGCGGATGTGCTTTAAGATCGATTCCGCTCCGGTTACATTAACAAAGGATTCGTGGAGGCCGGCAAAGGATGAATGGGCGTCATCTTCTCCCGGAGCCGATGAACGCACAGCCACCGTTCGCTCACCGAGGAGCCTTCCGATATTGTCTCGGATTTCCAGCGCAAGGTCTTCCGGGAGTGGCTTGACCAGAAACATATTGCGGATCCGGGTGGCACAATCCCAGATTTCCTCCCATCGCATTTCTTTGAAATCTTTGCGATGAAGTTCCAGCAAGATTCGTTCGCGTAAACCGGTCCTGCTCACGTATTCACGATACGCATCGCTGGTAATGCAGACGGTCCTGGGAATCCTGAAGCCACTTTGGGCTAGGAGCGACAAGGCATATCCCTTACCGCCCACGCGGTTACGATCCCCGGATTGGATTTCTTCTGCAGACAGAATCCTTTTCATGGTTCCAGGTGAAGCTCCATAACATTTTGAAAGTTCTTAACCATGTAATAGCATTTTACGGCTACCCGCATCAGGGCGCAAGTTGGGGAGCTTACAAAATCTTCCAGATGGGGATGCTTGGCCAGATATTGCACCAATATCGACTCTCTTTCCGATCCAACGACCTCTTCCGCCTTGCCGACCGCAGTTACGGAAATGGCCTGATGAAAATCAGAGGCATTGTTTGTGCTGCTGTTGACCATCAAAGCCACCCGGTTGTCGGCTGTTAGATTGGCATACTTCCGTGTGGTCTTCGGCGTCACAAAGTAGATATGGCTGAGATCATTGGTAGCGTAAAAGGCAACCAGACTGGCATATGGCTGCCCGGCATGGTGGGTGGATAAGGCTGCCAGAGCCTGTGCACTGAATAATTCTTTCAATTGTATCCGGAATCGCTCGCTCTTTTCCATAGGGGGAATAACCTCATGAATATGGGAACTTGCTAACAAAAAATGCTTCCCTCTAAAACTGATGACTTCGTAAAAAGTTATCATCGTGCCCATGGATGGGCACGCAAATCAATGGGTTGCCTTGTAACCCGTTGATTTGTAAGGAAACCGAAAATCGCACTTTTCGGTTTCCGTTAGTAAAAAGTCCACGGACGGACTTTTTACGATTCCATCAACTCTGCTCCTCTTAGAAAATCAGAATAGAGAGGACACATCGTCTTAGTGCGGCTTTTGAATACCGAGTTTTTTCATTCGCGATCTCAAGGTGCCCGGATTCAGGCCTAATCGACCCGCCGCGCCGTTCTTGCCCTCGATCTTCCATGCAGACTCCTTCAAAAGCCGAAGGATGTGCTTCCTTTCCACATCTTGTAGCGTCGAACTTCCCCCGACGATTTCTGTAACACCTTCAGGCAATTCAACCATAAAATCAGGCCCTGGAGACACAATCATCGCCCGGTGGATCACGTTCTCCAATTCCCGAATATTCCCCGGCCAATCGTATGCCTTCAGGGCCTCCATGGCTTCAGAAGGAATTCTGTTAATGAATTTTCCCAGTTGTTTGTTGAAAACGGCAATGAAATGCTCAACCAGCATGGGAAGGTCATCCTTGCGTTTTCTCAGCGGAGGGACTGTGATGGGGAACACATTGAGGCGATACCACAGGTCTTCACGAAATCTGCCATTTTTGATTTCTTCCTGGACATCCCGGTTGGTGGCCGCGATCACCCGCACATCCGCCTTCAGTGTCCGGGGACTGCCCACTTTTTCAAACTCTCCATCCTGCAGCACCCGAAGGAGCTTGGGTTGAAGCTCCAGCGGGAGTTCGCCTATCTCGTCCAGGAAGAGGGTGCCTCCGTGGGCGAGTTCGAAGCGGCCGATCTGCCCGGTGTGAGCGCCGGTGTAAGCGCCCCTTTCATGGCCGAAGAGTTCACTCTCGATGAGCTGAGGGGGGAGCGCGGCGCAATTTACCTTCAGAAAAAGCTTGTCCTTCCTGGGGCTGAGGTGGTGGATGGAACGGGCGACCAATTCTTTTCCGGTACCCGTCTCTCCCGCTATAAATACAGGGGCATCCGTGGGGGCCACCTGTTCGATCTTGAAAAGTACGTATTTAAGGGTGTCACTTCGTCCGATAATGTCCGGGAAGTCTTGTTCCAGTTCAATGACC
>JBAPTR010000199.1:0-141923 GCA_049282265.1 Desulfatiglandaceae bacterium
TGAAAAAGAGTGTCAGGTTCGGCTCCTCTTCGTACCTCATAGGCTGCCGCTCGCGGCATAAACCAGCTTTTTACGATTCCATCAATCAAGGTGAACTACCAATTTCGTCTCACCTTCCGGGATAGTGTTTGACTCCCTATTGAGGACAACGTAAAATAGGATGTTTAGAAAAGCCTTTTTATAAAAACAGGATTGTTTCAATGAAGGAGATGCCCTATGAAACTCGAGTTTATTGATGCGCGGGACCTGCCCGACGCCTGGTTTCAATGCGTCTACAGGCTACTGGAAACAGGTCACGAATACACCATTGATCGGGGAAGTTATGAAGGTCAAAAACGGTTGGAGTTTGACTATGTCACGGTTCATATCAAGTACCCGGGTGTCAAACCCCTTTTGCCCGATATCCCTCCTGCGCTCGGTATCCCGAATCCTGTTGCAGATGGCTATTTGGAAGAATACCTCCCTTATCTCATGACAGCAATGAAACAACCTGGAGAAGATTACACCTATGGATCGTATCTCGAAAGCCAGATTGCCGAGGTCATTCGCATGTACAAGGAGGATGGTTTCGGCACCAATCAAGCCTTCATGACCGTTGGGGATCCTCAGTCCATTCGTCTGAAAGATCCCCCCTGCCTTCGCGGCATTGATACGCGAATCAAGGATGGAAAACTCCATTTCGTGGTCTACTTCAGGTCTTGGGATCTCTGGAACGGCTTTCCGGCCAACCTTGGGGCGATACAGCTCCTGAAGGAATACATGGCGTCAAGCATCGGAGTGGAAGACGGCGAAATCATTGCAGCGAGCAAAGGGCTGCACCTTTATGATTATGTCTGGGAACTCGCCAAGTTGAGAACCATGTGTGAAAATCCGTCCGCCCTGGGCGACGGAACATGTGAAAATGCCGGCTGATCTGAAAGGTTTCAACAAGAGCGAGATGGAACAGTGGGCACAGGGTTTGGGCCTTGCCCCCTACCGGGGACGCCAGGTCCGGTCCTGGCTGTTCAGGAGGTTGGCGGGTTCTTTTGAGGAAATGACCGACCTGCCCCTGCCCCTTCGCTCACAGCTTGCCCGCGAAGCCAATATTCATCACCTCTCCCCCGTCAAAAGACAGGAGTCCAGTGATGGTACCCGGAAATACCTCTTTGAACTTCATGATGGGTACCGAATTGAATCGGTGCTGATTCCCGAACGTGATCATCTGACGATCTGCATTTCTTCCCAGGCAGGCTGCGCAATGGGCTGTCGATTTTGCCTTACGGGAAAGCAGGGGTTGAATCGGAACCTGAGCCCGTCGGAAATTGTGGAGCAGGTCATCCATATCAAACGCTCGGTGGAGTCTCCGGAGCATCTTACCAATATCGTGTTCATGGGAATGGGGGAACCCCTGGCGAACTACGACAACCTTCTGAAGGCAGTCAATAACCTGGTGGGTGAGACCGGGATGAATTTCTCCCACCGAAAGGTGACGGTTTCCACATGTGGTCTGGTTCCTATGATGAGACGGCTGGGGCAAGATATCTCTGTCAATCTGGCGGTTTCACTCAACGCCACAACCGATAAGATCCGCGATTTTCTGATGCCCATCAACCGACGCTATCCCATTGATGAATTGATAAGGGCATGCAGGGACTTTCCGCTCCCTAATAGACGCATGATAACTTTCGAATACATCCTGATCAATGGCATCAATGACTCCCTTGACGACGCATCGAGGCTCGCTCTACTCCTCAGTGGCGTCAGGGCAAAAATCAATCTCATTGCTCTGAACGCCCACGAAAGCTCCGATTTCAAGCCCCCGCCCATGGACAGGATCCTCCGGTTCCAGGATAAACTTGTTCAAAAACACTTCACTGCCATCATCCGTAAGAGCAAGGGGGAAGACATTTCCGCCGCTTGCGGGCAATTGAGTGGAAAGCTCCTCCAGTCATAACACCAAAGAAAAACCTATTCACAAACTTTTCCCTTGCTTTGAAGATTCTCAAGAAGCTATATTAATAGTTTTAGAATATGGAGATCAAAATGATTAAACTTGATTTTTCTAAAGGTAACGGTCTGTTACCGGCCATCACACAAGAATACGGTTCCGGAAAAGTGCTCATGCTTGCCTATGTCAACCAGGCTGCCTGGGAAAAGACCCTTAAAACGGGTGAAGCGCACTACTGGAGCCGCTCCCGCCAGGAACTCTGGCATAAAGGCGGTACCTCGGGTCATGTCCAAAGGATTAGAAGTATCCATGCGGATTGTGACAACGACACCCTGCTCTTTCAGGTGGATCAAATTGGAGGCGCCGCCTGTCACACAGGCTACGACACCTGTTTTCACCAGAATATCGACAAGAACGGAAATGTGAAAATTGATGGAACCAAAATATTTGATCCGGAGAAGGTATATAAGAAATGAACATACTCAAGCTGGGGATCCCAAAGGGGAGCTTGCAAAAGGCTACCATTGGTCTTTTTGAAAAGTCAGGATGGAAAATCACCGTCAATTCAAGAAGCTATTTCCCTGACATTAACGATAGTGCCATCCAATGCAGCCTCTGCCGGGCACAGGAAATGTCAAGGTACGTGGAAAACGGCACCCTTGATGTGGGACTCACCGGCAAAGACTGGATCGAGGAAAACGAGTCGGATGTGACGGTGGTGGAAGATCTTGTGTATTCTAAAGTCAGTCAAAACTCAGCCCGGTGGGTACTGGCAGTTCCGGCAAATTCGGAGATCCATGAACTGAAAGATCTGAAGGGAAAAAAGATAGCCACGGAACTTGTCCGTTTCACTTCCCGATATTTCAAGGAAAGGAAAATCGATGTAAAAATCGAGTTTTCCTGGGGGGCCACCGAGGCCAAAGCCGTATCCGGCCTGGCTGACGCCATTGTGGAGGTTACGGAAACCGGTAGCACCATCCGGGCACACGGTCTCAAGATCATTCATGAACTCATGCAAACCAATACCCAGCTCATTGCCAATCATGATGCATACCGGGACCCTTGGAAGCAATCAAAGATTGAACAGATCTCACTGCTCCTCAAGGGGGCGCTGAGGGCTGAGAATATGGTTGGACTAAAAATGAATGTCCCACAAAAGAAAATGGATAGCGTCATTGATATGCTTCCCTCTTTGAATGCGCCGACTATTGCAGGCCTTTATAATTCTTCGTGGGTCTCCCTAGAGGTCGTCGTGGATGCAAGCCAGGTGAGAGAACTCATACCCCGACTCATCTCTGCGGGCGCCGAAGGGATCATTGAGTACCCATTGAATAAACTCATCTAAAGAGAAAAGTTTTATGGATATTCCGGTAACCCGAAGGGCCGCAAACATCCCTCCCTTCATCGTCATGGACGTCATGGAAAGGGCCCATGAACTCGAAAGAGAGGGCAGGCATATTATTCACCTCGAAATCGGCGAGCCTGATTTCAATACGCCTTCATGTATTTGCGAGGCGGCGAAAGAGGCGATTCAGAAGGGAGAGACCCATTACACGCACAGTCTTGGCATTCTTGAACTCAGAGAGGCCATCTGCGACTATTACAAAACGCAATACCACGTGCATGTGTTGCCGGATCAGGTCCTTGTAACCTCGGGCACATCGCCGGCACTCCTGATGCTTTTTTCCACTCTGCTGGAGGCAGGCGATGAGATCATTCTGTCCGATCCCCATTACCCCTGCTACCCGAATTATGCCCGTTTTCTCGATGCCGTACCGATATTCGTAAAAGGGGATGAAAAAGAGGGTTTCCAGCTGAACCCGTCCGAAATCAAGGAGCGCATAAGCTCTAGAACACGGGTTGTCATGATCAACTCCCCTGCAAACCCTACGGGAAACCTCCTTGCCCAGGAACGGATGGACATGATTGCCCAACTTGGAGTGCCGGTTGTTTCAGACGAGATCTACCATGGACTGGTGTATGGGCAAGAAGAACACACCATCCTGGAGTATACGAAAAATGCCTTCGTCCTGAACGGCTTTTCAAAGCTCTATGCCATGACCGGATGGAGATTGGGCTATATTATCGCCCCGCCGAAATTTATCAGACCACTTCAGAAACTTCAGCAGAATTTCTTCATTTCGGCGGGAAGCATCTCACAGTGGGCGGGTCTCGCAGCCCTCAAACACGCCCAAAGCGATGTTGAACAAATGAAAGAAACCTATGACCGGAGGCGCCGTTACATGATCCGGAGAGTCCGCGAACTCGGGTTTGGACTCCCGGTTGAGCCTGCAGGAGCCTTCTATCTCCTGGTCAATGCAAAACACCTCGGCAAAAGTTCTTACGACCTTGCCTTTGAAATCCTTGAAAAGGCCGATGTGGGCGTCAGCCCCGGCATTGATTTCGGCCAAAATGCCGAAGGTTTCTTGAGGTTTTCTTATGCCAACTCCCTGGAAAACATTCGAGAAGGACTCGACAGGATAGAACACTTTCTGGATCACAGGTAATGGATGCTCAGTTTCTTATAAGCGCTTTCAAGCAGCATCAATATCCACCGCCGGACAAACCGGAGATCGCCATTGCCGGACGCTCCAACGTGGGGAAATCCTCGCTCATCAACGTACTCGTCAACCGCAAAAAGCTTGCAAGAACAGGATCTCAGCCGGGAAGGACCCAATCCATCAATTTCTTCGTTCTAAACAGCGCCATCTACCTGGTGGATCTTCCGGGCTACGGTTACGCCAAGGTTCCGCTCACTGTCAAGGCATCATGGAAACAGATGGTCGAAACCTACTTGGATACCAGGTCGAATCTGAAGGCTGTGGTTGTTATCCTGGACATCCGACGTGATTTGTCTCCAGGTGACAGGGACCTCCTCGACTGGCTGATGCAACATGGGGTGGACATTATCCTCACCATGACCAAAATCGACAAGATCAGCAGGCAGCAGGCAGGAATCCGGGCAAAACGAATCTGGAATGCCTTTGAGATGGAAGGGGTAACAGGGCCCGTCCTCTTTTCTTCAAAAACGCGTCAGGGCCGGGATGAACTGCGGGCATGCATAAACACGATCACGGGGGTCAAGATCTAATGGCATCGTAAAAACTCCATCCATGGGCACGATGATGGCTTCCAACGAAGTCGTTTCATCTGCCGGAGTCAAGGAGCCGGGCGTAAGACTCTTTTTCAGCCCCTTTCTCATAGTGCACTTGGCGCCAGACACCGACATGGACGACTATTTGGGGTTTACGCCTCCCAAACCCCACGCGCTTCTATGAATTACGCTAAACCCCAAATCGGCGTCCATCCCCTCCGAAGTGTTTAGAACGGGTCTGAAAAAGAGTGTCAGGTTCGGTTCCTCTTCGTACCTCATAGGCTGCCGATCGCGGCATAAACCAGTTTTTTACGAAGTCATCAAGATCTGAGCAAATCCAGGCCATAGGCCTTGATCTTTTTATGAAGGTTGCTTCTTTCAATGCCGATTACTTCCGCTGTTTGGGAAATATTCCAGTCGCATTCCCGAAGCTTTGCCTCAATGAATGCCTTTTCGAACTGGTTCCTGGCCTCTTTCAGAGAATTTGACAGGGTTTGCGACTCAAATCCGGTTTTCGGTTCATGGGGACGGCTGAAGGGAGCCGGTATGTCTTTGGCCTCAACCACATCTGCGGGAATCATAATCATCAGTCTTTCCACAAGGTTCTTCAATTCCCTTACATTCCCCGGCCAGGGATACTTCTTCAGGATCGCCATGGCGCCGTTACTGATCTTCTTGCGCTCGATGTTTGTACTGCCGGAAAATTCTTCCAGGAATTCTTCGGCAAGATCGGGAATATCATCAGCCCTCTCTCGTAATGGGGGAACGTGTATGGGGATGACGTTCAACCTGAAATAGAGATCCTCTCTGAAAGTCCCTTTTTCAATTTCAACCTCCAGGTCCTTATTCGTGGCAGCAATCACCCTGACATCCACATGGATGGTCTTGCTTCCCCCCACTCTTTCGAATCTTTGCTCCTGCAGGATTCTCAAGGTCTTTGATTGGGCCTTCAGGCTCATATCTCCAATTTCATCCAAGAAAATGGTGCCTTCATGCGCCTGATCAAATTTACCTTTTCGCATGGTAGATGCGCCCGTGAATGCGCCCTTTTCATGACCGAATAGTTCACTTTCTATCAGATCTTCAGGGATAGCGGCACAATTGACTTCTACCATAGGCTTATGGCTCCTGTGGCTCAATCTGTGAATGTAATGAGCCACCAGTTCCTTGCCTGTTCCATTCTCCCCCGATATGAGGACCCAGGCGTTGGTGGGAGCTACAATCCTTATCTGTTCCTTGAGTTGGTGAATAGTACCGCTTTTTCCCGAGAGGCTTGATTTTTCCTGATGTTTCTGTTTCAGGAGGTTGATCTCCTCCTCCAGTCGGTAATACTCCAGCGTTTTTCTGACCGTATGAAGCAGCTTCTCCATGGACAGGGGTTTTTCAATGAAATCATAGGCCCCGAGTTTTGTTGCCTTGACAGCCGTTTCGATGGTTCCATGGCCGGACATCATGACGACCTGGAGGTATGGATAGGCCTCTCTTATCTTAACAAGGGTCTCTAAGCCATCCATCCCCGGCATCCAGATATCCAGGAGCACCAAGTCGGGGAGGATTTCCTCTACCTTGTTCAGGGCTTCCTCCCCGTTCTCAGCGCTGACAACCTCAAATCCCTCATCCGACAAGATTCCTTCAATGGACTGAAGAATACTCGCTTCATCATCTACGACCAAAATGGTTCGTGCCATACCTCTTACCTCATCATTTCCAGGGCAATTTCAGCTGTTCTCCGGGAAGCGCCTTTGCTGCCCAATCTCTCACGGATCATTCCCAGATCCTTGATCATCCGGTATCTCGCTCCCCTGTCACTGAGGAGGGTTTCCGCTTCCCGGGCCATCTTTTCAGGGGTAGCGTCTCCCTGAATAAGTTCGGGGACGACTCTTTTTCCAGCAACCAGGTTTACCAGACTGATATGAGGCACTCTGATGATCATTCTTCCGATGTGATAGGAGAGCCATGAAACCCGGTAGGCAACCACCATGGGGATCCCCATCATGGCCACCTCCAGAGTAACCGTGCCGGACGCCGCAATTACCACGTCACAGGCCTTGAGAACCTCGTAAATATTCCTTCCGGACAGCGCGATATTGATCTTGGAACGTCCGGTTATCTCCCTGACCAGTTTAGCATCCACAGTGGAGGTCAGTGGCAAAACACAACGCAATTTCGGATGCTTATTTTTCAGAAGTTCCGCACTTGACACCATGGCCGGAAGCAGGAAGCTCACCTCTTCATTCCGGCTTCCTGGGAGCAATCCCAGGACCGGACCTTGGTTGGGCATCCCACCATTAGAGCCATCTCGACCACGTGCAAAGGGTGCAGGCGCGGAGTCCAGCAGGGGATGACCCACATAATCTACACTGATCCCCTCGTTTCTATAAAAGGTCTCCTCAAAAGGCAATATAACCGCCATGCGGTCCACCCTGTTTCTGATCTTCCTGACCCTCCCCTTCCTCCAGGCCCATACCTGCGGACTGATATAGTAAAGGACCGGTACACCGCAGCGCTTGGCCGTTCGTGCCAAATGGATATTGAAATCGGGGTAATCCAGCAGGATAAGAAGATCAGGTCTGTTTTCCTTCAGGATGTGTTTCAGACGCCTCGCAGCTTTGTAGATCACGGGAATCCGGGAGAATACTTCGGTAAGCCCTACAACCGCCATCTCACTGGACGAGAAGAGGATCCTCACACCGGCCCGGGCCATTTCGTCCCCGCCGATGCCAAGGAAAAACACACCAGGATCCTGACGAAGAATTGTTCTGACGAGATTGGCCCCATGCTGGTCCGCTGAAGCCTCTCCAGCCACCATGAGGACAATCTTTCCGGCCTTCGACTCAGCAAATACTCTCGAAATCCTTACACCCCTTTTCAATCTGTCCCATAATAGCCATTGCTACCTTGAGCGCTCTCCGTCCATCCTCCCCCGTGACGACAGGGATCGTTTTTTCACGAACGGCCCTGACGAATGCTGATATCTCATCAAACAAAGGATCGGCGTCCGGATAGCTCATCTTGCTGGAAACAATTTGGGGAAAGGTATTACTGTTTGAGGAATCATCCAAACGGGTCACACTAATATCTTTCTTGAAACAATTAACCGAGATATAAGCATCGGGCTGAAAAATGCGTATTTTTCGAAGAGTATTATTTGAAACGCGGCTTGCAGTCAGGTTTGCTACGGTGCCGTTTTGGAAGATTATTCTCACATTTGCAATATCCGTTTTTCCCGTAAGGACGGACATTCCCACCGCGTGAAGCTCTCTTATTTCAGACTGGACAAGGTGTAAAATGATATCCAGATCGTGGATCATGAGATCCAGGACCACATCCACATCGGTTCCCCTTACGGTAAAGAGATTCAACCGGTGGGATTCAATAAAAATGGGGCGCATCAGCAGGGATTCCATTTTAACCACTGCCGGGTTGAATCTTTCCACATGGCCCACCTGGAGGGCCAGGCTATTTCTTGCAGCCAATTCAATAAGCTCATCGGCTTGGGATTCTTCGTAGGTTATGGGTTTTTCAATGAGCAGATGAACGCCGTGTGAGAGGACTTCCCTGGCCACTTCAAAATGGCTCTCGGTTGGAACGGCAATGCTGACCGCATCTACCCTATCCAGGATTTCGCCAACTGATTTGAAGCTCCTCGTGTCGTATCGTTTTGCGATATCGAGGGCCCGGTCCTTATCCATATCCACGATGCCCACCAGATCGGTCCCTTCGATGGCGCGATATTTTTGGACGTGGTATTGTCCCAGGTGCCCTACCCCAATGACGCCGATTCTTATTTTTGTGTCCATCAAAACCCTTTTCTTTGACTAACCATTTTCCCCCACAGAATAGATGGAAATACCACCGCGATCAGCCAGGGAAATCATTTCATCTTTGTTGAACAAAAGCGTTTTTCCGGCTTCAATCGCCAGGGCAGAGGCTTTCACCTTCAACATGGACTCAATGGTTTGAGCACCAACCGACGGCACATCAAATCGCATATCCTGTTCAGGTTTACTCACTTTGACCACCACGACTTTTTCCCGCCCCAATCTGCCGCCCCTCAAGATCGTTTCGTCAGACCCTTCTATGGCCTCCAGCGCCAAGACTGTTTTCCGCCGAACAACCACGCATTGGCCAATATCCAGTCGACCCAGTTCTTTGGCAATACGCCAACCGAAATGGATGTCCTGCATCTCACCCCTGGAGGGCCTTCTTTTTGTAAGTACCCCGGGAGGTGCAACCAATTCAGGAACGTGTGTAGTGGAACTGACAATTTCGATGCCTGCCTTTTTCAGCTCACCGGATACCGCCCTCAAGATATCGTCATCGTGAAAAATGGCAAGTTTGGACATCAGACCTATGCCCTTGAGATCGGGCATAACGTTCTCGAACATCTTCAATTTTCTTATTCCGCCGGCCATGACCGCACTGCAGACATCATGTTTTTTGAGGGTCTTGATCAGCTGCCCCAATTGTCCGAGCCTGACCCAGGTGATGCTGTCAACTTCCGCTTCAAGGGCGGGATCTGTTTCACCCCTGTGGGCGACGGCTACCACCTGCAACCCTGATTTTCTGGCCGATCTGGCAACCAGCAACGGGAACTGCCCACTGCCGGCTATGATGCCCAGAACCCCCTTGTTTTTGGAAGTCTTCATGAAAGATATGTTTAACGCAGTATGCCGCGCTTCGACCCTTCGAGAAATGCCAGGAGCATTTCGAGTTCCGGGAAAGTCCGGATATCTTTTCTGGCCTTTTCAATACCTTCGCTGAACCTGCGGTGCTCCCGCCAGATGATCTGGTAGGCCTTTTTGAGTCCGTTTATTGTCTCACTGGTAAATCCCATTCTGCTGAGGCCTTTTCGATTGACCCCGAAAAGTCTGGCCCTAGGTCCTGCTGTCATCATGAAGGGAGGGACATCCCGGTCGATGCCGGATTTGGCTCCCAGAAAAGCGTGTGCGCCGATGCGAACGAACTGATGTACCGCCACCAGACCTCCCAGGATAGCATAATCACCTATGGAGATGTGTCCGCCAAGGGTGGCCACGTTAGACATGATGACGCGGTTTCCAAGGCGACAGTCGTGCGCGATGTGCGCATAAGCCATGATATAATTCTGGTTCCCGATAACCGTCTCCCATTCTTCCTTGGTCGTGGCACGGTTGACGGTCACGTACTCCCTGATGACGTTATCATTTCCGATGGTCAGTCGCGTGTCTTCCCCCCGGTAGCCGATATCCTGTGGAGCAGTGCCTATGGAAGTGTAGGGGTAGATCTTGTTTCGCTTCCCTATCCGGGTGTGCCCTTCAATAACCGCGTGTGCCCCTATTTCCGTTCCGGCGTCTATGCTCACATGGTCCCCGATGATGCTGTAAGGGCCTATCTTCACTTCCGACGCGATCTCCGCGTTGGGGCTGACCACAGCTGAAGGATGAATGGTCATAACTGGACCTCGGTTTCTGCTATATTAAGTAAACAATTCATTATGTTAGGACATGGTTTTGCAGCGCAGGTCAAGCCCTTTTCTTAGGCGCATCAGCCTATGCGTGCAACGAGTTCGGCTTCCGCCACACTATCCCCATCCACGGAAGCCTTACCGCGCATTTTCCAGACCCGGCTCCCTGTTCTTATGGGCTCCAGTTCAAAGACGACCCGGTCGCCGGGCAGCACGGGCCTGCGAAACTTGACCTTGTCCATGGCCATGAAATAAATGGAATCTTCATTTCCTTTTTCGAGCGAGCCCGGTATGGAAAGACGAGCGAGAATCCCGCCCACTTGAGCCATAGCCTCGATAATCAGGACCCCGGGCATAATGGGTCGTCCGGGGAAATGTCCCTGGAAGAAAGGTTCGTTCGAGGTAACATTCTTGATGCCCACCACGCGTTTCCCCAATTCTATTTCTGTAATTCTATCCACGAGGAGAAACGGGTAGCGGTGGGGGAGAATGCGTGTTATGTCATCATAAGAGAGGGGAAGGTCCATGAATGGTCACTCCTTATGCTGTTCCATTTCCAATATATTCAAGCGCTTTTCCAGGTCTCTGACCGTATGGATCATTTCAGGCAGACGTGCAAGGAGATTTGAAACCCGCAGCCAGCGCCGATGAGGCATGGCAGGAGTTCCCGAGACGATTTCCCCGGGACAAACTGATTTGGCAATACCTGATTGGGATGCAATCATGACCCTGTCTCCAATTTCGAGATGATCGGCAACCCCCACCTGTCCACCAATGACCACTTGTCGCCCCACCTTCACGCTCCCGGAAATTCCCGCCTGGGCAACGATGATGGTGTTTTCGCCGATGGTGACGTTGTGGGCAATCTGCACCAGATTGTCGGTTTTCACCCCACTCTTAATCCAGGTCTTTCCAAAAGCCGCCCGGTCAATACAATTGTTGGCCCCTATTTCCACCCGATCATCAATCTGAACAATCCCCAACTGTGGGATTTTTATGGACTGTATTCCATCCTGAACAAAGCCGAAGCCGTCGCTTCCGATGACCGTCCCCCCATGTATGATGACATCGTTCCCGACTCTGCAGTCTTCCAGAATGGAGACATTCGGATAAATAACCGTTCTCTTCCCGATGCGAACCCGGTTCCCGATAAATACCCCCGGGAAAAGGATGCTCCCATCTCCAATAACGGCCTCTTCACCTATGTAGACACTCGGATAAATGGATACGTCTTTTCCTATTGAACAGCTTTCGTAGCGGAAAGCCCGATCATTTCCTTCGGCGAACGGCGGGATATCAGGGGCGAAAAGTCCCGCAACCTTGACATAGGCGATCTTGGGGTCTGCTACGAGCACCTGGGGCCCGTTATACAAGGGGGTTTGTTCCCTGATGATCAGCGCAGAGGCCGATGTATTGACGATCCTGTCCCTGAACCGCGGGTTCGTGAGAAAAGAAATCTCCCCCGGTCCCGCCTCCTCAAGGGAATTTATTCCCCTGATGGTCAGGTTGCCGTCGCCGGCGACCTCTCCTCCTAAGATCCGGGCAATATCATTCACCGACATTACCACTGCTTTTCTTTGTCTACTGTTTTGCCCCGTCATAGGCCTTTACCACCTTGTCAGTGATATCGAGGGCATCATCATAATAAATAAGCCCGGGAGCCCGACGCTCGAAGATTGTGAGATAGCCGCCCTTTTTCCCCAGGCCCCCAACAATCTTTTCCACTGCCTTTCCCACCTTTTTCCGCACTTCCAGTTCAGTGTCCTTTATCTCCTGCGTATATTCAGCGTAGAGATACTTGTAGTATCGCTGCTTCTTTTCCAGTTCTTGTCTTTTAGTTTCCTTTGCGTCAAGACTCAACATCATACTCTGTTTCTTGAATTCATCTTGGATTATTGCCAGATCAGCCTTTTCTTTTTGCAGTTTTTTCTCCATGGCTCCAAATTTCTTCTTTAAGCCAACGCTCATCTCCTGGAACCGCTTGGACTCCTGCTGGAATTTTTCCATATCGATAATTCCAACCTTGTTGCTGTCCATTGCCAGCACGAAACACGGCATGCTAAGCAACAACATGACGACAAAATAGGGTATAAATTTCCTCATATTACATCCTCCTGTTTAACTTCTTTCTCATTGTTTCATCAAAAAGTTCCACCCATGGTGAATTCCAGATTATCCGATGCCTCATCGCCCCGTGGATGCAGATTCTTCCCGTATTCGATCCGGAGTGGTCCGACCGGCGAATACCACCTGATGCCAACGCCTGCCCCCTGACGAATCTCGCTGAACGTCACGGCCTCGTCCTTTTCAAAAACATTCCCCGCATCAAAGAATACGACTCCGACAACCCCCTGTTCCCTTTGAAGGGGAAAGCGGTATTCCAGATTATATACCATCATTTTTTCGCCACCGATCTTGTCTCCTGTGGCGGGGTCTCTCGGTGAAATGGTGGCGTACTTGAAACCCCGTACCGTATTGATGCCACCAAGGAAGAATTTTTCAAAGACCGGCAATTTCCCCCCCGACCGTTGGCCCACATACCCCCATCTCCCCTGTACCAGGAAAACCGTGTCCCAGGGCAGGGGAAAGTACCACGCTGTCCTGGCCTGATACTTGTTGAAATAGAGGTCTCCTCCAAGGGGACCTCCGGCATATTCAAAACTGAAGCTGTTGATTGAACCCTTGTGGGGATCCCATGGGCGGTCAGTGCTATCCCTCTTGATACCCAATGTTATACTGCTGGTCACATTTTCTCCGATCATATCTCGCACGACCAAGGCCGCCGTGTCTGCCACATCCGTGATATCAGCGTTGTCGTAGGTATATTGAGTTGATCCTTTGGTATACTCATCGAGCCCCAGGGGAAAACCGAGACTCACCGACCCACCCCAGCTATCCTTTGTGTATTCGTCATATTCCCTTGACCATTTATAGATATCAAGACCTAAAGACAACTCCCTCCCCAAAAACCATGGCTCCGTAAATTTGATATTATATTCCCTCGATACACTCCCGAGCTTCGCGGAGGCAGAAAGAGTCTGTCCATAACCGAAAAGATTGTTCTCGGCTATCTGGAAGGAAAGCATGATTTTATCCACAGAACTGTACCCGATACCGACACTAAAATACCCCGTGGGGCGCTCTTTCACATGGACATCAAGGATCATAGAATTCTGCTGGTTTCCGCGTTTCGTGTTTACTGAGACGTCTTCAAAAAAACCCAGCCGATGCAGATTTTCCATGCTTTTTCTGAGGTCCTTGCCGCTGAAAGTCCCGCCTTCGACAGCTTTGATTTCCCTTCGGATGACATTGTCTCTGGTGACAGTATTTCCCGTAATAAGTATCCGTTCAAAATGGATCAAGGATCCTTTGGAAATTCTGTATGTGACGTCTACCTTGTGATTCTTAACGTTTTCTTTGGTTGAAGGTGATATTTCAACGTATGCATATCCTTCATCCGCATAAACGTTTCTCAAGGCAAGCATATCTTTCCTAACCGTCTCGCGATTGAACTCCTTTTCTTTCCCAATCCGGGTTATTTTGAGCAATTCCTCGGATGGCTTGATCAAATCTCCCTGGATAGAAACGTGCCCGACCTGGAATTGCTCCCCTTCTTCTATCTCAATCGTGATCTTGAGCCCTTTCCCCTTTTCGTAGACGACCTTCGGTTCACCCACTTTCGCATTGATAAAACCGTGATTGTGATAGTAGGCCGCGATGTTTTGCACATCAAAGTCCAGCTTCTTCCGGTCCAGATATCCCGAACTGGTAATCCACGAGAAAAATCCCTTTTTGCTGGTCTGCATGAGATCCGTCAAAACCCCGTCGCCAAAGGCCTTGTTCCCAATAAATTCGATCTTACGGATATATACCTTCTTGTGCTCGTCAATAATATAGCGTAACAAGACTTCATTGTTGGGAAGAGGCTCTGTTCGTTCCCGGATTTCAGCATTGTAGTACTTTTTCGTCCGGTAAAAGGCAGTTAACCTGTTAATACTTTGTTTCACCTGATTTTCGTCCAGAATAGAGTAAAGCTTGATGCCCAGTTCGTTTTTCAATTCATCAGTCTTGATTTTTCTATTGCCCTCAAAGGAAATTTTCCCGATCGACGGCTTCTCAACCACATGGAAGATGACCCGCTTCCCCTCGGCCCCCTCTTCCGTTTCAATTTTTACGTCCTTGAAAAAACCCATCTTATATACGTCACGAAGGTCTTGATCCAATCTGTCACGGTTTAAAGGGTTACCTTTTTTGGTTTGGATCACCGCCAGAATGGCTTCTTTTTCGACACGCTTATTCCCCATGACCTCCACGGAATCCACCTGGGGCACACCTGTGATTTTGTTGTATAGACTTTCCGCAAGCCCATCCACAATTCCCGAAAGTGCGTCCATGTCTCCAGCTACCCTGTAAAAGAAGAAAGGTGGCTGCATGGTCTTCAAATCAAAAAGCTTCACGTCAAGACTGAGTTTCTTTCCTATTTGTGTCAAACTCCCTTGAATAATGAAACTTGATGAAAGATCCTTTCCCATTTCAGAGGCAGTTTTTGGGCGAAGGATCGAATAGGCTAAAGGATGTTTATTTACCAGGGCCGGATTTGCCATATCGGTTCCGAGTTTTTCAAGCCGCACGGAAAACATGTCTTGCAGCCCTTTCTTGAGGTATTCCAGTTGGGCCGGCGCATTAATCTCAAAAGGCAATACGCTTACTTTGAATTTTTCAGCGGCTGAAGCCGGAAAAGCCGCAAATGACAAAAAAACGGCAAATAGAATAAAGAGAACGAAGAAAGGCACGATTCTGAGACCTCTCCGGTCCTCCCGAAAGGCAAAGCTGCATCTCCTCGACCTAGATAAGTTTCCCACCGATAATCTCCATTTGAGCTGACATTCTGGAGGCCAGCCGCTGATTATGAGTAGCAATCACCATTGCCATTCCTATTTCCTTGTTGAGTCTCAAAAGGAGTTCCGCAATTTCCTGTCCGGTTTTCCAATCCAGGTTGCCTGTGGGTTCGTCCGCAAGGATCAACCTGGGTTCCATGACCAGGGCCCTTGCAATGGCGACCCTCTGTTGCTCGCCTCCTGACATTTCTCCGGTCCGGTGCGTGAGCCTCCCATCGAGGCCCACCTCTTTCAAGACCTTCCTGGCCATGCCGGCTGCTTTTCCTGAAGATACGCGGGCAATCAGCGCAGGCATCATGGTATTTTCCAGGGCATTGAACTCCGGAAGCAAGTGATGGAATTGAAAGACAAATCCTATCTCTCGGTTTCTGACCCGACACAGGGCCTGTTCATCCATTCTGGCCAGCTGATGTTCCCCGAACCTGACGACACCCCTTGATGGCGGCTCGAGACTCCCCATAATATGGAGGAGCGTGGATTTCCCGACTCCGGAGGCCCCGATAACGGCAAGGCTTTCACCTGCGTGCACCTCGAGATCAATCCCTCTCAGCACTTCAATGGCTTCACCATGGTGTTGGAAGCTCTTATAGATATCTTCTAGGATCAGCACAATTCACTCAGAGTAAAGTCTACTCGTATCTCAAGCCCTCAACCGGGTTCAGCCTCGAGGCGTTCCATGATGGATACAGGGTTGCCAGAAAAGAAATCGCCACAGCTGCCATGGACACCAGCGCCACGTCCCATCTTTCCACGAGTACGGGAAGGGTAGAGATATAATAGACGTCAGAAGGCAACGATATGAATTTGTATTTTGCCAACAAATCGCACAACCCCAGGCCGAAACCAAGGCCTGCCAAGGTCCCCAAGATCCCAACCAACAACCCCTGGAGCATAAAAATGGACATGACGCTTCTGGAAGAAGCGCCCATGGTTCTCAATATGGCTATGTCCTTGCGCTTCTCCATGACGACCATGACCAAGGTGCTGATGATATTCAGTGCTCCCACCAGCACAATCATAATGAGAATGACAAACATGGTTACTTTCTCCAGTTTCAGGGCCGAAAAAAGGCTCCTGTTCATCACCTTCCAGTCCTTGGTCCAAAAGGGATACCCTAAAGTATCCTGAACTCTGCGAGCGATAGTATCCGAACGATCGATATCATTTACCTTGATCTCTATGCCGGTGACCTTGTCTCCAAGCCCGAGGAACTTCTCCGCTTCTTCAATGGAGACGTAAAGCATGGTGGCATCGTATTCGTACATGCCCGAGTCAAACAACCCGACAACACGAAACTTTCGCGTGTTGGGAACTCTTCCCAGGGGCGTGAGCCGCCCTTCGGGGGATACAAGGGTCAGAACATCCCCCGTATGAACACCTATCTGTCTTGCAAGCTCCTTGCCCAATATCACTGCGGGAAATCCCTGCGATTTTTCGCCGATGGAGCCCAGAGTGCCCTGTTTGATCATCTTTTTGATTCCCAGCACCTGCCCAACAGTCACAGGATCGATGCCCCTCAAAACGGCACCCGACACATTGCCGGCATGGTTGACCATGACCTGCCCGTAGATAAACGGGGTCGATCCCACGACGCCATCAACCCTGTTCACTTTTTTCATGACGGAACCGTAGTCTTTGAAGGCCCCTCCATAATTCAACACCAGGGCATGGGAGTTGACCCCCAGTATCTTGCTCATAAGATCGGCCCTGAACCCATTCATCACGGAAAGGACGACAATGAGTGCCATGACACCGACCATTACCCCCAAGACCGAGATGATGGTGATAATGGAGACAAAAGTCCGCTTACGCTTGGCTCTCAGATATCGCAGTCCCAGGAAGAGTTCAAACCACATATTCCGGTTAGTCCTGTTTCGGTTTCATTAGAGGAAAGAGAATCACATCTCTTATGGAGGGCGCATCCGTCAACAGCATGACGAGCCTGTCAATTCCTATGCCCTCGCCCGCAGTGGGAGGCATACCGTATTCCAGGGCCGTTACATAGTCTTCATCCATGAACTGGGCCTCTTCATCACCCTCTTCTCTCAAGGAGACCTGATATTCAAAACGCTTCCGCTGATCCATGGGGTCGTTCAGCTCGGTAAAACCATTGGCGATTTCCCACCCGCCGATGAAAAGTTCGAATCGATCAGTCAGATCAGGATTCTCATCGTTTCGCCTGGACAGGGGGGATACATCGGTGGGATATCCCACCACAAAAGTTGGATTGGTCAGTTCAGGCTCAACTAATGCATCAAATAATTTCGTTAACACCTTTCCATGGCTGTCATTTTTTGATATATCTATTCCTTTGGAACTTGCCAGGTCTCTGGCAAACACTGGCTCGTCTATGGCCCTCCTCTCCACACCGCCAATCTCCAGCAGTGCGTCTGTCAATGAAATTCTCGCCCAGGGGCCTGAAAAATCAATAGATTTTCCCTGGTAGGTGATCACGCTTTCACCGCAGACCGAGTGAACCAGTTCCCTGAATAAGGCCTCTGTCAAATCGATAAGATCTTCGTAGGTGGCATAGGCCATGTAAAATTCGAGCATCGTGAATTCAGGATTGTGTTTTATGGAGATACCCTCGTTCCTGAAATTCCTGTTGAGCTCAAAGACACGTTCCAATCCGCCCACAACGAGCCGCTTCAGATAGAGTTCCGGTGCCACCCTCAGGTAAAGGGGCATGGCCAGGGCATTGTGGTAGGTTTCAAAGGGTTTCGCCGTAGCCCCCCCGGGAATGGGTTGCATCATGGGCGTCTCCACCTCCAGGAAATCCTTCTGAATAAAAAACTTCCGGATGGCTTGAATAATTCGTCCCCTGACGACAAATACGTCTTTCACACTGTCATTTACAACCAGATCAAGATACCTCTGCCTGTAACGGGTTTCCACGTCGGTCAATCCATGCCACTTTTCCGGAAGCGGCCGGAGAGATTTGGAAAGGAGTTGAAGTTCCTCCGCCAGCAAGGTCAGCTCGCCTGTACGGGTCCGAAAAAGGGGGCCTTTTATGCGAACGAAGTCCCCCATGTCCATCAATTTGAAAACGGCGAAGTTTTCTTCGCCAATCTTGTCCTTGCGGACATAGACCTGAATGCGACCGCTCCTGTCTTTGATATGGATAAACGAAGCCTTGCCGAAGTCCCGCCGTGACATCATCCTGCCGGCCACTGCGAAGTTCTCCGGGTTCTTCTGCAAAATTTCGCCATTGACATCGCCAAACCGTTTCAACAACTCTGAAATCGTGCAACCTACCTGCCCTCCAGGGGGATAGAGGGGAATTTCCATATCAGCCAATTTTTGGCATTTGTTCAATCTTTCCGTCAGCATTGAATCTTTCTTCTCCATGCCAGAAATAGTCGCCTTTCAAGAAATTAGGATGGGCACCGGACAGTGCAAATCTTTTCCCTGCCAGAGATTAAACAAAATTAACTAATCCAATTGCATCTTCTAGTCAAGATAAAAGGTCATGAAGCCTCTGATTTCAAGAGTTTCGATGGGGCAGACTTTTCCCCGGAATCCCCCCATTCAAGCTCCGGATGGCTGGAAAACGACCCTCAGCATCACGAATTTATGATTGTTGATATCCTGGTTTTTTGCGGATATCATATTTCAAGACTTATTTTACACATTATACTCAAACAGGTCCTATCCGACTCATGATCAACCAAATTTAAGCTTGCAATCAACAGAGAAATCCGTTAATAAATAGTATAATGGATTTTTACCAGTGATTTTAGGGCTCGAACAGCGAAAAATCAATCTAACGCGACGCTGACAAATGTGCAGACAAATGGGACGGGAGGAATGGCCCCCCCTCTCTGGGTGGAAAGATCTCTAATAAATTTTTCAACTGGATGGAATGGAAGAGAAAGGTCAACATTAACCAAAAGGGGGTAGTTATGAAGAAGATCTTTATTTTTGTAAGCGTGTTGGTGTTTTTTGTGGCCCTTGTCCCGTGCACCCATGCACAGGATGTGAAGGTGGGGACCCTTATGGCCTACACCGGGCCGCTGAAGGAATTTGGTCCGAACATTGAAAACGGCATTAAGCTGGCCATCAAACAGATGGGCGAAGCGGGGCTGGACATGAAGCTCTTCGCTGGGGACAGCGAGACCTCACCCATCCCTGCAGTCAATGCTGCCAAGAAGCTTGTGGATATTGATAAGGTCGTCGCCGTTGTGGGGGCCCTTTCAAGCGGGGTGACCATCGCCGTTGCCGAGTCTGTAACCTGCCCGAACAACGTGATCATGATCTCCCCCGCATCCACATCCCCTCTGATCACCGTTCTGCCGGCGGACGAGAAAAAGGACCTCCTGTTCCGAACCTGTCCGTCCGATGCCCTTCAGGCCTTGGTCGCGGGCAAACTGGCCGTCTCCTACAACAAGACCGCCTCGGTCATTTACGTGAACAATCCTTATGGCCAGGGTCTTGCGCAAAATTTCAAGAAATCCTTTGAAAGCCATGGCGGCAAGGTTCTCGCCATGGTTCCAATTGCGAACAAACCGGCCCCGTCCTACACGGCCGAGCTGAAAAAGGCCCTTGCGGGGCATCCGGACCGCCTTTGTGCCTACAGCTATCCGGAACAGGCGAAGATCTATGTCAAGCAGGCCATTGAGTTCTTTAAGTACAGGCATTTCCTGTTCTGCGATGGTACGAAGTCAATGGATATCCTCAATGCCGTCGGCGCCAAGAATCTCGAGGGCCAGATGGGCACGGTAGCCGGCTCGGCGCAAGGAGAGGCCTACAAGTCGTTCAACGACCAATTCAAGGCCGAGTATGGGAAACTTCCGCCGCTGCCATATATCACCAATGGCTATGACGCCACGGCAGTCATCGGCCTCGCCGCTTATGCAGCCAAAGTCAAAGGACTTCCGCTGACCGCGACGAATATCCGGGACAACCTGCGCGCTGTGGCAAACCCTCCGGGCGAAAAGATTTACCCCGGCGACTTCAAAAAGGCCTTCGATCTGTTGAAAGAGGGCAAGAAGATCAATTACGAAGGGGCTGCCGGTTCATGTGACTTTGACAAGAATGGCGATGTGGTCACGCCGATCGAAATATGGAAATACTCCAAAGGCCAGATTGTAACAGTCAGATCAGAGGATGTAAAATAAGACAAACTTCCCCAAATCCACCGTCTAATTTGCGTATCGTGAGCTTTGATGAGGGATTTGGCGACATTCCTGATCACCAGCAAGGTATTAGATGCAAGGCGCCGAGGAGCGACGAGTGAGTCGTATGAACAATACGTCGCAATGAGAAGCGATCGAAGGCAACGCCGCAGATGATACCTTGATGGTGGATCAGGGACTTCCCTGACACAGCCGCCTATCATAAGGCTGTAATCGAAAGCGGGACGCCAGTGTATGGCTTCCCGCTTTTTTTGTCAGCTCACCCTTAGTTACGTATAACCGCCATAGGAGGGAGGGGTTTTCAGTGTCTTCGGGGCGCCGAAAACGAAGCGCTCGCACCCACATGCATGGCGGGCGGCCCACTGAGGGCGGGAATTGGCCATGGAGGCGCTCCCAAGGCAACCTCCGACGCGCCTCCCTCACGGGTGGTCTGTCTCTGCGGCAACGGAAAACTTTTCCTGAGATGGCAAATTGAGCCGCTCAAGCCCTCGGCGCCACTTTGTTTCGCCCAATTGCTTTCGCAACCGACGGGGCTCAGTGGAACGACATCCCGACCTCAACCACAGAAAGCCACGGCTTTTGCCGTGGCTTTCTGCAACCGGGGTAAACCCGAGGACGGCTAATCGCTCATCCGGGATATTCTTTTTTCCTCTCCCAGGAGTCCTCTAGGCCTGTAAATCAGGATGACCTCCAGGAGAATCCCGATGAGGAGAAACCTGAAGTAGGGCGCTCTGGACTGCAGGAGCGGCGGGAGGAGATTGCCGATGAAGGAGGTCCCTATCCAGATGCCCCAGATAACAAAGGCCCCGAGGATGGCCCCTTTGTTGTTCCCGCTCCCCCCCGCCATCAGCATGACCCACATGATGAAGGTACCGTAAAGGGGTGTAAAGACATCCGGGGAGATGGACTTGGTGTAATGGGCATACAACGCCCCGGCTACGCCCATGACCATGCAGCCGAAGACCAGGGATTGCATCTTGAAGTGAAATATGTTTTTTCCGCTCATGGCGGCGGAAAGCGTATCGTCCCTGATGCCTCTGAGGACCCTTCCCCAGGGGGACCGGATGGCCCGCTCGATCAGGAAATAAACTACCGCCATGGTGATCACGACAATGACCAGGTAAATATAATTGTAATTCATCGGGGAGACCAGGTTCTGGAGAGGCTGGGGCAGCCCCATCAGCCCCTGCGGTCCGTTGGCCAGGAACTGTTCGTTGTTGAAAATCAGCCGGATGGTTTCGGCGATGCCCAGTGTCGCGATGGCCAGATAGTCTTCCTGCAATTTGAGCGTAGGTATCCCGATGAGAAAGGCGACAATTCCGCAGGCAACGGCAGCCCCCAACAATCCGAAGATAAAAGGCAGATGGAGGCCGAAGACCTGCTGGACATACTGGGCATAGACCCCGGTGGGCATGGGCAGGGTGATCAATGCCGAGGTGTAGGCCCCGATACAGAAAAAACCCGCGATGCCGATATTGAATAACCCCGTGTAGCCCCACTGGATGTTGAGACCCAGGCAGAAAACGGCAAAGATCCCCGCCATAATCACCAGCGAGACGAGATATGCAAGTAGTCCCCCCATATCAGTTCTTCCCCCCGAATATCCCCTTTGGCCGAAACAACAGGATGATGATCATGATGATGAAGGCGACCGCCGGCTTGTAGGTGGGCGTTATGAAGGCAGTGGACATCTGTTGGACCACTCCAATGATCAAGCCGCCCACAAGGGCCCCGTATATGTTCCCGATGGTGCCCAGGATGGTGGCGGCAAATAGGGGCAACAGGAGGTCCCAGCCCATGTACGGGTTCAATTGAACGTCGATACCGTAGAGTATGCCGCCGGCGCCGGCCAGGGCGCCTGCTATTCCCCATGTCCACATGATGATGTGCTCGGTATTGATGCCCGAGATGAGCGCCAGCTGCTGGTTGTCCGAGGTCGCCCTCATGGCTTTCCCCATCTTGGTTTTCTCCAGGAAGAGATGAAGGAGAAAGATCAGAACGAAGACCACCGCCAGGATCAGAATCTCATCGGGCATGATGGTGATTTGCAACGGGAAGTCAATGGCCTGCCGCATAAAACCCGGCCTGTAAAACAAGGAGTCCGCCCCCCACAGGATCAGCAGGATCATTCGAAGAATGAACGCCGCACCCAGCGAGGACATGGCCATTATCACGGGACCGCTATCCTTCATGCGGAGTTTTCGATACAGGATCTGATCAAATAAGATGGCCACGAAAGCCACCGCCGCCATGGCCACGGGAAAGGCAATCACCATGCGCCAGCCAAAGGAAAACGGTCCCAGCGTGTAGTCCGGAATGCCTATCCATGACAGCACGGCGGTGACCATGAACAGGGCGACATAGGCCCCCGTCGCCATCAGATCTCCATGGGCGAAATTCGCCAGCCGGACTATGCCGTAAGACAGGGTGAGGCCGATGGCGCCCAGGGAAATGATGCCACCGTAGATGATACCATATACGAATAGTTCTGCCACGCTTATCCTCCCAAGTAGAGACGACCCACTTCTTCGTTCGCAAGCAGGGCATCTCCTGCGCCATCCAGTACGTTTTTCCCCATGGCCAGGACATACCCATGGTGGGCCATTTTCAAGGCGTCTCTGGCATTCTGCTCTACGATGATCATGGACACGCCCGTCTCGTTGATTTCCGTAATCTTCTCAAATATGTCGGCGACGATAATCGGCGCCATGCCTGCGGACGGCTCATCCAGCAGCAGCACCGTGGGGTCCACCATAAGGGCTCTGCCCATGGCCACCATCTGCCTCTGCCCCCCTGAGAGATGGCCGGCCTTGTGTTTCTTCCTTCCCTTTAAAACGGGGAAGAGTTCGTAAATCTCTTCGAGTCTCTTGCTGTAATCGTCATCCCGGATAAAGGCCCCCATCTCCAGATTTTCCTGAATGGTCAGAGTGGGAAAAACATTCTGCACTTGAGGCACGTAGCTCATGCCTTTCCTTGCGACCTTATCCGGTTGCAGCTCCGTGATATCTTCATCCTTCAACATAATCGTGCCTTCCCTGGGCTTCAGGATTCCGAAAGCGGTCTTCAGAAAGGTGGACTTCCCTGCACCGTTCGGCCCGATGATGGCCACGATCTTTCCCGACTCCACCTCAATATGGACGCCATGAAGGATGTCAATTTCACCATATCCCGCCGTAATGTTTCCTGCCTTTAAGATAATCATCGGTACTGTCCACCCAGATAGGCTTCAAGGACACTCTTGTTCTTCTTGATCTCATCAGGAGTCCCCTCGGCCAGTTTTCGCCCCTCGCTCATCACGATGACCGGATTGCAAAGGGTCATGATCAGATCCATATTGTGCTCTACCAGGAAGAAGGTGATCTTTTTCTCCTCGCAGAGTTTCCGGATATTGGCAACCAGCTTTCCGAGCAGGGTCCGGTTCACCCCTGCGGCCGGCTCATCCAGGAGGACCATTTTGGGATCGGCCATCATGCTTCTGGCCAGTTCCAGGAGCTTTTTTTGCCCCCCTGACAGGGATCCGGCATATTCATCTTTGAGATCGATCAACTCGACAAATTCAAGGACTTCGAGCGCCTTAGCCTCGATCTCCCTTTCCTGACCTCTCACTGCGCCATATCTGAACCAGACGTTCCATATCTTTTCCCCCAGCTGACTCTCAGGCATAAACATCAAGTTCTCCAGCACCGTCATTCGCCCGAATTCGCGCGTAATTTGGAAAGTCCGATACATCCTTCTTTTGAATATCTGATGGGGAGGCAGGCCGGCAATATCCTGACCTTGGAAAGTGATTTCTCCCTTGTCCGGTTTGTAGTTGCCGGTAATCACGTTAAAAAGGGTCGTCTTACCGGCTCCATTCGGTCCAATGAGACCCGTAATGGAACCTTCTTCTACTCTGAGGGAACAGTCATAAACGGCCATCAGGCCTCCGAAACTCTTGGATACTCCCTTTACCTCAAGCATGGAACCTCCTACCTGTATAAGATCGTTCCTGCAACAGCTAGCCAATCTTATCGTCACAACATTGAATGAGCATCAAGTTTTGTTAGATTAGAAACAAAAACAGAATATGTCAATCTGAAATCGCGTTAGGCCGTCCAGCCATTCAATGAATAAAGATTTCTGAAAGCACGAAACAGGAATCGCCGGTAGGGCTCGAATGCAGAATGGAGTCAGCGGATCCATGAAGAGTTCTTCTGAACCGGAAAGCACGCACAATTCTTTTGAAAATTGAAATAATTGGTGCTATAGAATCAGGAGCATTCAGGAAATCTCTCGTGCTGCTGCGGCTGGTTGCATGCCGGACCTCAAATCAAAAAACAGTTGAGGAGGAAAAACATGGGCAAACTTTTGTGGACGCCTTCGGAGAAACGAATCAAGAGTACGAACATGTATCGATTTATGCAATTCATCAACGACCGATTTAACCAGCACCATGATGAATATGCATCACTATATGCGTGGTCTGTAGAAAACATCCCTGAGTTCTGGGCTTCCGTTTGGGAGTTCGTAGATGTTCAGGCCTCCACTTCCTATGAAGACGTTATCGACGATGTCACCAAGATGCCCGGCGCCAAATGGTTTTCCGGGGCACGTCTCAACTTCGCTGAAAATCTTCTTCGTTACAGAGACGATCAGACCGCCCTGGTTTTCAAAGGGGAAGATCAGGATAGCGTAAGGATAACTTATCATGAACTTTATGACGAAGTTGCCTCAGTAGCCAAAGCCCTGAGGGATGCAGGCGTTGCCATCGGCGACAGGGTGGTCGGCTTCATGCCCAACATGCCGCAAACGATTGTAGCCATGCTGGCAGCCACAAGCCTGGGAGCGACGTGGTCCTCCTGTTCTCCGGATTTCGGCATAAAGGGCGTCCTGGACCGTTTCGGCCAGATCAAGCCCAAGGTTATCTTCACGGCGAACGGTTACTCTTTCAAGGGGAGGCATTTCGATTCCCTCAAACGTATCTCCGATATTCTTAAGGAACTGCCGAGCATAGAAAATGTGGTTGTCGTACCCTACACCGAGCAAAACGCCGATATCAGCTCCGTACCCAATGCCGTTCACTACCGCGATTTCAAGTCCTCTGAACCCGGTCTGGAAATAGATTTTGAGCAACTCCCATTTGATCATCCACTCTACATCATGTATTCATCCGGCACCACGGGATTACCAAAATGCATGGTCCAGAGCGCCGGGGGAATCCTGATTCATCACATGAAAGAACTCATGCTTCATGCCGATTTGAAGCGTGAAGACGCCATATTCTATTTCACTACATGTGGCTGGATGATGTGGAACTGGCTCACGAGCGCTCTCTCCATTGGGGCAACACTCGTCCTGTTTGACGGGAACCCTTTCCACCCTGAACCTGGCGCCCTCTGGAAAATGGCGCAGGACGAAAAAATCAGCATTTTCGGTACAAGCGCCGGATATATTGCCGCTCTTCAAAATGCCGGCGTTCGCCCCGGGAAAGAATATGACCTTTCTCCACTCAAGGCCCTATGCTCCACCGGCTCTCCACTTTCCGTGGAAGGCTTCGAATACGTGTACGGAGAAATCAAGGATGATCTCCAGCTGGCTTCTATCTCCGGAGGTACGGATCTGAACGGTTGCTTCGCGCTTGGAAACCCCATGGGCTCGGTCTATGCCGGTGAATTGCAGTGCCGTGGTTTGGCCATGAAAGTTGAGGCATTCGATGAAAACGGCAAATCGGTCATCAATCAGCAAGGCGAACTGGTTTGTACGGCACCTTTTCCGTCCATGCCGATCTATTTCTGGGATGACCCGATCAATGAAAAATACCACGCCGCCTATTTTGACGTTTACCCTAATGTTTGGCGCCACGGAGATTTCATTGAAATTAACGAACGGGGGGGCGTCGTCATCTACGGGCGTTCAGATGCCACCCTCAATCCCGGTGGCGTGCGCATAGGTACGGCCGAGATCTACCGCCAGGTGGAGCAATTGGAGGAGATCGAGGACAGCCTGGTGATCGGACAGAGCTGGAAGGACGATGTCAGGGTTCTTCTTTTCGTCAAGATGGCCGGGGGATATGATCTGACTGACGACATCAGGGCCAAGATCATAAAGACCATCCGCTCCAATGCCTCGCCCAGGCACGTGCCGGCCAAGATCCTTGCTGTCCCGGATATTCCCTATACTCTCAACATGAAAAAGGTGGAGCTGGCAGTCAAGAAAACCATCCACAATCAACCCGTACTCAACAAAGACGCCTTAAGAAATCCTGAAGTGCTGGAATATTTTCTCGACATGAAGGAACTCCAGGAAGATTGATGGCTTCGTAAGAAGCTGGTCTATGCCGCGAGCGGCAGCCTATGAGCAGCGAAATGGAACCGAACCTGAGACTCTTTTTCAAATGCTTTCTAAACACTTCGGAGGGGATGGACGCCGATTTGGGGTTCAGCGGTACGTCACAGAAGCGCGTAGGGTTTGATAGGAATGAACCCCAAATAGTCGCCCATGCAGAAGTGAGTTGCCAAGTGCACCATGAGAAAGCACATGAAAAAGATTCTCAGATCCGCTTCTTTAGATCCGGATGCAAAAGTGACTTCGTTGGAAGCCGTCAAGATTAGAGAAAAGTTTTCAGCTGAAAGCTACGATACAAGGCAGCTCTGGTGTTGAGCTGCCTTTGTCATGGGAGATACACATGGAAGAGAGAAAAAGGACCATTCTGATCTTTCCTTCTCAGCGTCTTGGCCGACAGATGGTGGAGCGTGTTTCCTCCCTGTTCGGCCGGCCTACCATTTGCCTCCCCTGGCAAATGGAACTGCCATACGAGAACGGAGGCGCTACCGATCAGGAATCCTTTGACATTGTCCGGCCGCCCCGTGAAACGATGCCGCCGGAATATTTTTCTCGGCTCCTGGCTGAATATCGCGTTTGGGTAAGAGACAACCCTGATCGGAGCAGATCGGCATTTCTGGCAGCGACCCGAGAATTTTATCCTCATGAAGACACCAGCTGGGAAATTCAGCAAATGGTCCGCAAAAGCGCCTGTGACGGTGATATGCGAGGCCCGGAAGCCCTGGCTTTGAAACGCCATCTCCTCTTGCACCTGGCCGCTGCCATGGAACAGGAAACAGACGATGCGGAAGATGCACTTCGCCGTCTAAAGGAACAGGATTCTCCGTTGAAAGCAGCCCTGGATGAAGAACCAGGAGGGCCGGGTTTCATGGAAGATTTGTCTCCGTCCCTCGCGCAGTCGGCCTTTGAATCCGGTCTCATGGGCGATATTTGTGAAGCCTGGCTAGGCCTTTTTGACGTATTTGTCAAGAAGGCACAGCTCCTGATCACCCTGGAAGAGAAGATACAGGGTTATGTGAGAGAACTCTTTGAAGAAGCGGCATCAAGGGTCGACCTGATCCGCCCCCTTTCGACTATCCATTTTCAAGCGCCGGATCCTCTCAGCCTTTCTTCCGAAGGATTGGAGAACTCAGGTATACACGATCTACAGAAAAGTGTTATGCTTTCCATCGGTGGAATTATCAAGGCCCTTCTGGAAGGAAACGGCAACAATACCGATGAAGTGAATGCCTTGGTCAAGGCGATGGAGCGTAAATTCTCGACACAAGAAAGCAACAACCTCATTGGCGTTGAAATACTTTTGCTTCCCGTTGTAACAGCGTCTCATTCGGCCCGAAAACTGACGATTCTGAATGGGTTTGCCGGGAAGGTCCTTGCACTTGTTCAGAAGGCTTCGAACAATGGGTGAAGAAGCCCGAACCAGGGGATTGGAGAATGAGCCCTTTTAGCAATCCGGAGAATGCTGAAAGAAGACATATCAG
Organism: Desulfatiglandaceae bacterium; assembly: GCA_049282265.1. GTDB lineage: Bacteria > Desulfobacterota > DSM-4660 > Desulfatiglandales > Desulfatiglandaceae > CAYUCJ01. The sequence continues at coordinate 28,303 of JBAPTR010000199.1, forward strand.
CCCAATCCGGGTAGTCCTGTCAAGAAAAGGAGATCAAGAATATGGCCATCAGCAAAGAGCTACTCGATATTCTCGCCTGCCCCAAATGTAAGGGAGAACTCTATCTGAACGAAGAAGGCAATGGACTCATCTGTAGGCATTGCAGGCTTCTCTATGAAATCCGAGACGACATTCCCATCATGCTCATCGATGAGGCAAAACCCATCGGGAATGACCAGCAGTCAGTATCATAGGCCCATTCCTTTTCATGAAAAAGAAAAGCAATCCATGGCGCCGCATGGGATACAAGGCAGTTCACCTTGCCGTACGATTTTCTATTCGTCTGTCGCGGGGCTTTTCTCTGAGGACATGGCTGTATCTGGGAAAGTATTTGGGCCTCCTAACTTATTTCCTCGACTTTCATCACAAAAGAATATCCATGAGGAACCTGTCCTTTGCATTTGACGGACAAAAGGATAAGAGGGGAATGCGTTCGATAGTCAGAAAAAATTTCGAACAATGGGGAATGATAGGCAATGAATGGATGCGGTTGAGAAATACAGATAGAAGCAGAATCAGGGAACTTGTCCAGGTTGAAGGTAAAGAGCATCTGGATGCTGCCAGGCAAAAAAGCCGCTCCGTCATTCTCTTGGGCGCACATTTTGGGAACTGGGAATACGCCCACGCCTACTATTCAAGCACGATCAACAAGCTCAACTTCATTGTACGTTCCATAGACAATCCCCTTCTCGAACAGGAAAGACTTGCGAATAATGATCAATTCGGCATAAGAGTGCTATACAAGGAAAACGGGCTCAGGCAGGCCATACGAAACCTCAAACGCGGAGAGGACCTGGTCATCTTCGCTGACAGAAAAGAGACTTACAAACAGATTATTCCCTGCCGTTTTTTCGGCAAAAAGACAGCAACGATGACACTGGTCCCCGCCCTTGCCAGAAAATACCGGATACCGGTTGTCCCCATGTTCATTGTACGTTCGAATGACCTTATCCATCATCGCCTCATATTTCTTCCGGAACTTCCTGTTGCCTATGACAAAGATAAAAAGGAGTGCATCAATGAAGCGACGCAGCATCAGAGTGACATTATAGAAAAGATAATTGCAAACTATCCTGATCACTGGATCTGGCTTCATAAAAGATGGAAAAAATACCATTCCTACCTTTATCGGGAGGACATGGCACGACGGGCACGTCGCAAGGAAAGGAGAATAGCTCGCTTGGACAGGATGAAAAATTCCAGCGATGTCAATTCTTGAGGCCTCCCCAGACTTACTATGATGCAAAAAATTTCCATTTTAATGTATCACCAGGTAGGTGAATTTGAACGGCCTGAGAGCCACCGGGCCACCTTTTGCCACATCCGGAGGTTTAAGGCCCAAATGGCCTATTTGCACCGCTTGGGTTACAGGGTCCTATCTCTCCAGGATGCCCTCGATGGGCTTTTCGGAAATGGAAATTTATCCCACCATTCAGTTGTGCTGACCTTTGATGATGGATATGATAATTTCAGTCAAAATGCCTTTCCTGTCCTGCGACGCTACGCTTTCCCGGCCACCGTATTTCTCATCTCCGATCTACTGGGTCGTACTGCGAAATGGCTGGCCGAAGACAGCCGCCATGCACCCGACCTCATGGACAAAATGACCATAAAGGAATTGCGCTCAAATAATATTGTTTTCGGTTCCCACACTTTGACCCACCCGCTTCTCACCCGGATTGATCGATTAAGGCAATCCCGCGAAATTGCGGACAGCAAATCCGCCCTGGAAGACCTGCTTGGTGAAGAGGTGAAGTTTTTTTGCTATCCCAGCGGTGATTACGATGAAAATGTGGTCAATCTGGTCAGGGAGGCGGGCTATAAAGCTGCGCTGACGTGCGATCGCGGGGCAGCCACTCCTTACGAGGACCCCCTCACCTTGCCAAGAAAGGCCATATCGTTCGGTGACAGTCTTATTGGATACTTTTGGAAGCTTCACATGAAACACAAGAAAAAGATGCAGAAGAGAGAAAATCCATGATCGATTCTCTTCACATCATTGGAAGCCGGCAAATTGGCGGTGCGGAACGATTTCTCATGCGACTCACCGGTGCCCTGAATGAACAGAATCACAGGGCCGCTGCCATGATACGTCCGAACAGCCCCCTCCGCAATGCCTTGAACCACAATATCCAACAAGCCCACGTGCCCATGCGCAACGGCTGGGATATCTTTTCTCTTCGCGCTATTCAACGATTCATTCGGAGGGAACGGCCGCCGATTGTCCAGACCTACATGGGGAGAGCCACGCGATTGACCCGTCTACCCATGGAATCAGGGTCCATTCACGTGGCCAGGTTGGGAGGATACTACAAAATAAAGGGCTACTATGAACACGCCCATGCCTGGGTCGGCAATACGACAGGTCTCTGTGACTATCTGATAAGCAACGGGTTACCTGAAGACCGTGTCTATTGTATCGGAAATTTTGTGGAAATAGAACAACCCACCCCTGCGGAGGAATTGGATCGGTTAAGAAAAAAACTTTCTATTCCCAGGCAGACCTTGATCCTTTTTTCCATGGGGAGATTCAATCATCAAAAGGGGTTTGAGGATCTGATCGAAGCCTTTGCCCAACTCCCGACCGAAATCAATGGGCGGCCGCTTCTACTCATGATCGCAGGAGACGGTCCCCTGCAGCACAAGCTGCACGGTCTGGCGCGCAATCTCGGCATCCGCCAAAACATTCGATGGCTGGGATGGCAGGACCGCCCCGGGATTTATTTGGATCTAGCGGATATATTCATTTGCTCTTCCCGTCATGAGACTTTGGGAAATGTCATCCTGGAGGCCTGGGCACACAACTTGCCGGTCATCTCCACCACGGCGCCGGGCCCTGTAGAACTGATCAAGAACGGTCAAAACGGCCTCCTTGCCGGACTGAGAGACCCTGTCGATCTGGCGAGTACAACCCGGGATCTCCTTGACGGCGGCGTTGAACTCTGGAATCGCTTGGCGAAAAGTGGTTTGGAAACCTTAAAATCCGAGCATTCCAGAGAGGCAATTGTAGACAAATATCTCCAGATGTACGATGAACTCCAAAAGAAACTCAACTGAAATGAAACGTATCCTCATCATTCGACCCAGTTCAATGGGTGATATCGTCATGGCCTCACCCATGCTTCGAATCTTGCGCAAGGCCTACCCTGAAGCCTTCATTTCCTGGCTTTCAGATCCCGCATGGATCGATCTTCTGCGATTCAACCCGGACCTCGATGAGGTCATTCCCTGGGACAAGGCACGATGGAAAATATTGTGGCGAAAAGGTCGCCTTTTTGGTTTGATACGGGAAGTCATGAGATTCAACAGGGCGATGCGTTCCCGTCATTTCGACCTTGCCCTTGACGCTCAAGGATTATTGAGAAGCCGTATTCTCGCCTGGCTTTCCCGTGCCAGAAAACGCGTGGGGTTTGAATCGAGGGAGCCGGGGCGTTTTCTCATGACCCGAACCATCTCACGCGGCCCCGACAACAAACGCATGGGTTCTGAATACGATCACATGATGCGGGAACTGGGCATTCCCCCCTCCCCTTTCGTTCCCAATCTGGTCCTCTCTGAAAATGACATGACAGCTGCGCGGCAGGCAATCAGGGGAGCCGGGATCAGGGGCCGCTACGCAGCCATCTGTCCCTTTACCACCCGCCCGCAGAAACATTGGGTAAGAGAAAGGTGGGCGGCCCTGGCAAAGGCGATCCGAAGGAATTTCGGTATTCCCGTGGTCATGCTCGGCGGTCCGGGGGACAGGGAAGAAAGTGCCATTATCGCATCACAGGCGTCTGCGGACCTTGTTGATTTCACAGGTGGACTGACCCTTGCCCAGAGCGGCGCCGTCATCAAAGAAAGTGCCCTGACCATCGGGGTTGATACTGGTCTGACGCACCTGGCGGTCACCTTCGACCGTTCCACCATCTCCCTGTTCGGGGCCACCTGCCCCTATCTTCACTCCGAGAATGAAAGGGCCTTGGTCCTTTACAGAAATCTGCCCTGCTCCCCCTGCAAACGACGCCCCACCTGTGATGGGGATTTTACGTGCATGAAAAGCATAGGGGTGCAAGATGTCCTGGACGCTGCGCGAGGTTTAGTAAGGCCTGAATAAACCGACACCCGAGCCCAAATGGAAAATGAGGAAATTTGTTGGCCTGGATGGTGGCGGGGTCCCTGGAAGTTGCAGGTCTTTGACCATTTTGTCATTGGACTCTTGATGTTGACTTGACATTTGGATGTTGGAATTTGACATTTAGTGCTATCGTTTATTATTGTTTACCCGTTTCGGAGGTAAGTATGTTTTTAGGCTTTTTTGTCCCGCAAGAATTGCAGACAGATGCATATCCTACATATTGAAACAGGCCGAAATCTCTATGGTGGTGCCCTCCAGGTTCTTTACCTCATGGAAGGCCTGGCAAGAAAGGGGCTCAGAAATACCTTGGCGTGCGCCAAAGGCAGCGCCATCGGTTCCCGTTCATCCCCCTTCGCCAGAGTCTTCGAAATACCCATGAGGGGAGAGATGGATCCGCGAATCCTGTTTCATCTGTTACGTGTCATTTGCAAACAGAGCCCTCACCTCGTGCATGTCCACAGCCGAAGAGGGGCCGATTTGTGGGGGGGGCTTGCAGCAAAACTCACCTGCACGAAAGCCGTCATTACGAGGCGGGTGGACAATCCCGAGGCCCCTCTTCTGGCCAGGGCAAAATACGGGTTTTACGACCGGATCATCACCATCTCAGAGGAGATACGCCGGGTGCTTCTGTCCGAAGGGATCCCTGAAAACACACTCACCTGCATACCGAGTGCCGTGGATTATCACCGGTACCAAGGGAAATGCGACCGCCGGTGGTTCTTAAGTGAATTCGGCCTAAATCTTGAAGCCAAGGCTGTGGGCGTGATTGCGCAGTTCATCCCCAGAAAAGGGCATCGTTTCTTGATCGAAGCGGCGCATGAGATCTTGAGAACCTGTCCTGAAACGGAATTCCTCTTTTTCGGACAGGGACCCTTGAGAAAAGACTTGGAGTCTTTTTGTTTACGGAACCACCTTGAAGAGAAGATCCGCTTTCCGGGTTTTCGCAAGGATCTCGACAGGATTCTCCCCTGCCTCTACATGGTGGTCCACCCGGCCACAAGGGAAGGCCTGGGTGTGTCGTTGCTTCAGGCTTCAGCCGCAGGTGTCCCCATTGTGGCCTCCCGGGCTGGGGGAATTCCGGAGATAGTAATAGACGGACAAAATGGTTACCTTATTCCGGCTACGGATGTGCCTGGATTTTCACAAACAGTGATTTCCCTGCTGAAAGACCCAATAAAGGCCGGAAAATTCGGACAGGCGGGCCGTGAAATGGCGCGCTCCCGGTTTTCAGTGGAAAAGATGGTGGAAGGGAACCTGGACGTATACCACCGAACCTTAAAAGGATAAATGTCGTTACGAGACAGGTGATAGGCCTGCTTGGCAGAGGGGGCGTAAAAAATTGAATCGAGACCTGTTTAAGAAACGGAAAAACAGTGTCGTGGAAATAATCGGCTTCGGTGGTGCGTATTTGTTTGCCGTCTCCGCCCTTTTGAGCAGATCGGGAGCCAATATTGCACTCGGAGCAATGGTACTGGCATTTATCCTGAGTTTCAGGTCCTGGTGGCCTGTTCTTAAACGGGACCGGGTGTTCCTGTTTTCCATCTGTTTTTTCCTCCTTCTTGCCCTGAGAACCGTCTGGGCAGCGTGGGACTTCCCTCAGCTAACCGATAGGCATCTTGATGGATTTTGGGACTGGTTCTATCTGAGCTTTTTTATTCCCACGGCCTGGTGGTTTCAGGGGAAAACAAAACGTGCCTATGCTGCACTGTACCTTTTATTCGGCGGATTACTGCTGCACATCTTTTATGAGACCAATTGGTCTCAGCTCGAAAGGGCTCTCCACGGCGCACGCAGCGGCCTGGGCATGCAGATTCCGCTAACCGGCCTATTCAGCTGTACAGCTCTGCTGGGGACAATCATGCTGGCTCCCCGAATCTGGGGATCCGCCCAAAGGATGCCCCTGTTCATCCTGCGGGTTGCCGTGTGGTTCGTTTTTGTTGCAGCTTTTTTAGAGGTTCTTCTCATCACCCAGTCCATCACTTCCTGGTTGGCAGGGGTAATCGTTATCCCCCCCCTTGTCTGGATACTTGTTCGCAGGCATTTCAGGCTTATGGGAACCAAACTCCGAGCTGCGGGGGCCGTCTTTGCCATCGTGGGGATAGCAGCAATAGTGTTTCTGCTGATCAAGAATGCGGGTACCATCGAAAAAAGGCTTTCTTCTCAAGAAAAGGTCATACAGGCGATAACAACACTTGATTTCGATAAAATTCCTTTCACCGCTGGCATAGGGATGCGCCTCTGGACGTATCGGTATGGTGTTGGAAAGTGGCTTGAAAGGCCCTTTTTTGGCTGGGGCACCGGAGTGGAAGTGGCAAAGCTTCCCCAACGGCCCGCCAAGTGTCTTGACCACATGCACAACACTTACCTTGAAATCCTGACACGCTTTGGCATCGTGGGACTCTTTTTCTTCATCGCAGGGATATGGCTCTTTGTGAGTTCTTTGAGAAAGGCCTATCACCGCGGGAGATTGCCTCTGGATCTTCTCCTGTTTTTTATCGGCGCACTGGGGATACTGATTATGTGGTGTGCCGGAAATTTCAGGATGCCCACCTACTTGCTCTGCCACTACATTCTTCTTGGAGGACTGGCCTATTCTTTTTGCTTTGCCCCTGCTCGTCAGGAGCACTGAGGATTCTGAGAGCACAAGAATCACAGAAACTCGTCACGGCAAAAAGGATGAGGAGGAAAAGGTAATTTGAAATACACTGGAAAACTGGTGACCATTTTCATCCCCTCTTTCGGAGACGGCGGCGCCGAACACATGCTGATCAACCTCTCAAGGGGTTTCGCCCAAAAGGGGTTGAAGGTAGATTTCTTGATCGGCACTACCAAAGGCCCCTACATTTCCAATCTACCTTCAAGCGTCAGGGTACTGGAACTGGGAAACACGAACCCGGACGGGATCGTCGGGGCTCTTGTGTGTTATCTGAAGGAGAACCGGCCCGAGGTCCTTCTATGTACCAAACGCGGTGATCGTGAGGCATTGCTCGCAAGGGATTTGGCCGGAGTATCGACTCGGATAGCACTGAGGACCGGCACCACAGTAACTCAAAGGGACAAGTCCAAAAGTTTTTTCAAGAAATGGCAGACCCGTCGTAAGATGCGGGAGGCCTATTCCAAGGCTGACATCGTTGTAGCTGTTTCCAATGGGGTGGCCGAAGACCTGACATTCATTACGCGGTTGCCTCCGGATAAAATCTCTGTTATTCCTAATCCGGTCGTAACCCCTGAACTCGTGGACCTGTCCAGGGCACCGCTGGATCATCCCTGGTTCCGCCAGGACAGCCCGCCCGTTATCCTCGGTGCAGGGGGTCTCCGTCGTGCAAAGGATTTCCCCACGTTGATCGAGGCCTTTGCAAAAGTACGCCGGCATCGCCCATCTCGATTGATGATCCTGGGAGAAGGGAGGCAAAGAGACCGCCTGGAAAAACTCGCAGAAAAACTGGGAGTAAGAGAAGATTTTATGCTGCCGGGATTCGTGGAGAACCCTTACGCCTTTATGGCAAGAGCAGGGCTGTTTGTCCTGTCCTCCTTATGGGAGGGTTCCCCGAACGTTCTCACAGAGGCCCTGGCTGTCGGGACCCCGGTCGTATCCACCGATTGCAGAAGCGGGCCGAAGGAGATCCTTCAAAACGGCCGTTTCGGACCATTGGTGCCTGTGGGAAAAGTTGATGCAATGGCCAAAGCCATGCTGGAGACCCTTAGAAACCCCCTGGACAGCCGGACACTTCGATCGGCAACCAGCGCATACACATTGGAGAAAAGCGCCGAACAGTATATCTCAATCCTGGGGCTGCGTGAAGACACGAACAACACGGACGACAACGCCAATGAAACCCTATCCGACTGACCAAGAAACCCACATCGCATTTTTCATGGCCTCCCTGAGCAACGGCGGCATAGGGAAGATGCGGATTCACCTCACCAGGGAGCTGGTAAAACGCGGAGTAAAGGTGGACCTGCTACTGGGGAGAGAAGAAGGCCCTTACTTTCAAAATGTGGACCCCGACGTACGCATTGTCAGGCTCGGGACCTCTCATGCCGTCAGGAGTCTGCCCAAGCTGATCCGTTACCTGCGCCGTGAACACCCGGATGTCCTCGTCACCGAGAGGATACGGGTGAATGTTGCCGCTATCCGCGCGCGTCGATTCGCCCGCGTGAAAACCCGAATCTATGCCGGTATCCACACGGCCATGTCTCGCGAGATTAAGAATCTCAGGCCCGAAAAGCGGAAAACTCATTTGCCCCTTATGCAGCGCTATTATCCTCAAAACGATGGATACATAGCCGTTTCCAAAGGTGTTGCAGAAGATCTCGTCAACATGATCGACGTGCCTGCCGGGAAGATTCACGTGGTGTACAACCCGGTGGTGACAAAGGATCTCCTCACCAAGGCCCGGGAGCCACTCGATCATCCCTGGTTCATGCCGCCAGGGCCGCCTGTCATCCTGGGAACAGGAAGGCTAGAACCCCAAAAGGATTTTCCTACCTTGCTTCATGCATTTGCCGCGGTCCGCAAATCAAGGTCCTGCAGGCTCGTAATCCTCGGTGAGGGAGGAGAGCGCAATAGCTTGGAAGCACTCGCCTCCCAGCTTGGGATAAAAGAGGATCTCCAATTGCCGGGGTTTGTGGCCAATCCCTATGCGTTCATGGCCAGGGCCGATGTGTTTGTCCTGTCCTCCTTATGGGAGGGTTCCCCGAACGTTCTCACAGAGGCCCTGGCTGTCGGGACCCCGGTCGTATCCACCGATTGCAGGGACGGTCCCAAGGAAATCCTGCAAAATGGCCGCTACGGTCCCCTTGTTTCTGTGGGTGACAGGGACGCACTGGCCGATGCCATTGCAAAAACCCTCGATAACCCTCTCGCGGGTCGCCTGCTTCAATCTGCGGTGAGCCGATTTACGCCGGAGGCATGTGCGGACGCTTACCTGGAGGCTTTGGGGTTCGGAAGAAACCTGGCAAAGGATAATCATTAAAGGAGATCTTTCTATTTCTAGCTCAACTATTTGTAATATTGCTATTTTATTGGCAACATCCGGTCACAGTGGTGTTGATCGCCTCATGAAAAATCTGATTCCGGCCCTATCGGCTGAGGGAGTGGCAGTGGATCTGCTGCATGTAAAGAACCACGGCCCTTACCTGGACAGTGTCCCGGAAAATGTCCGTGTGGTGGATCTTGGCGCCGCACATACCTATTCTTCTCTCCGACCGGTCGTGCGATATTTGCGGAGGGAATGCCCGAATGTCCTGCTCTCTGACAAGGACAAGGTCAACCGCATTTCCCTGATGGCAAAAACGCTGGGGCGGGTCTCCAGCAGGGTCGCCGTCAGGACAGGGACCACTGTTTCAAAAGACCTTGAAGGACGGGGGCTCCTCCACCGGTTAGCCCATTACCTCTCCATGCACTATCTCTACCGTAAGGCGGACGCCATCATCGTCCCTTCAAAAGGGGCGGCCCTGGACCTTTCCCGATTTGCGTCGATCCCCGTAGGACGAATCAGCGTCGTGCCCAATCCAATCGTCACACCCGGTCTTTTGAGTGAAGCCGAAGAGCCATTGGCTCACCCCTGGTTTTCCAATCGAGAGGTGCCCGTCATCCTCGGCGTCGGAGAACTCTGTTCCAGAAAGGATTTCTACACGTTGATTCGGGCAGTTGCGAAGGTTCAACAACGTCTCCCCAGCAGGCTCCTGCTCATCGGCGAGGGACGCCACCGTGCCAAACTTGAAATGCTCGTCAAGGAGCTTGGGCTGCAGGATCTCGTTTCCATGCCGGGATTCATAAAGAATCCCTTTTCGTACATGAAAAAAAGCGATCTGCTCGTTCAGACATCCCGTTACGAGGGCTTTGGAAACGTCCTCGTGGAGGCCATGGCGCTCGGAACACCTGTCGTTTCGACGGACTGTCCAAGCGGACCGAGGGAAATCCTGAAAAACGGCCGTTTCGGATCCCTTGTGAAAGTGGGTGACGTCGATGGTGTAGCCAGGGCCATTGTTGACACAATCCATGATCCTCTCCCCGCCTCCATGCTTCAACGAGCCGCTGATGAATATGCACTTTCCTCAATTACAAAGGCTTATATCAAGGTCCTGGGTGTTGAAAAACCCAATTCCGTCGGGGAAACCCACTGATGTGCGGGATATGCGGGATTCATTTACAGGATGCTCTTGTTGACCGTAATCACGTGCTCGAGGCGGCTCAGAAGCTTCAACACCGTGGCCCCGACCGAACCGGGAGCTTTTTTGACGGCCCTGTAGGATTGGCCCACACCCGCCTCTCCATCATCGATCTTTCTGGCGGCGATCAGCCCCTGTTTGCTCAAAACAGGGAACTGGTGCTCATAGCCAACGGGGAAATCTACAATTACGTGGAACTCCGCCGGGAACTCGAGAAAAAGGGGCGCCAATTCGAAACCCATTCCGATTCGGAAGTCATCCTTCACGCCTACATGGAATACGGATCAGGGTTTCTGGAACACCTGAACGGCATGTTTGCCTTTGCCCTCTATGACAAGACCAGGAAGGAACTCCTCCTCGCCCGTGACCGGCTTGGCATCAAACCCCTTTTTATCGGTCATCTTCCCCGCGGTGTTGCATTCGCCTCGGAACTCAAGGCCCTTTTTTTCCTCAACGCCGGAGATCCCCAGATTGATCCGGTCGGGCTGGCAGGGTATTTCCAAAACCAGTTCGCCACGGAAACCACCACCGTTGTCAAAGACGTTGAGAGGGTCCTGCCCGGGGAAGCCGTGATCCTGCGACAAGGGCGAATTGCAGAGAGATGGCGCTACTGGTCACCTCTCAAGGTCAGGCCTGCACCCATGGATTTTGCAGAGGCCCAGGAACGCTTTGATGCGATAATGACGGACGTCATGGTCGAACATATGCGTTCCGATGTCCCCTTCGGCCTGTTCCTTTCCGGGGGCGTGGACTCGTCCATCCTGCTGGCGTTGCTGAACCATCATGCAAACAAACCCTTGAGAACCTTTTCCGTGGGTTTTTCCGGCACGCGCATCAGGGATGAATTGCCGGTTGCGGAAAGGCTTGCCAAGCGTTTCGCAACCCGGCACACTGCCATCAGCCCCACGCCCGCTGACATTTTTAGCAGTCTCCCCCTTACCGTTTGGGCAGCTGACGAGCTAATGCGGGACTATGCGAACCTTCCGACGGTCCTGCTGGCAAAGGCGGCCGGCTCGGAACTCAAAGTGGTCTTTTCGGGCGAAGGGGGAGACGAGGTTTTTGCGGGTTACGGGCGTTATCGGTCTTCGGTTGTGGAGAGGTGGTTCAAAGGAATGATGGCCCCTGGTTCCGGCGGGTTTCGGACCCGCGGGACCCTCCGCGGTTCCTGGCCTCGCCGCCTTTTCAAGAAAAATCTCCTGGAGGCCGCAGAATCGGCCCGTGGACCCTTTGTCCGCGCCTGGAAAAACACCCCTCAAGGATGGAGTGATCTCCAGCGCATGCAATATGTCGACCTTACAACCGCGCTCCCCGACAACCTGCTGGTCAAGCTCGACCGCATGCTCATGGCATGGAGCCTGGAAGGTCGTGTCCCTTTTCTCGACCATCGAGTAGTGGAGTTCGGGCTAAGCCTGCCTGATCACTTGAAGGTTATGGAAAAACAGGGGAAATTTTTTCTCAAGAAATGGGCGGCCCGTTTCCTGCCCGAAGACCATCTGTTTACTCCCAAACAGGGCTTTCATGTACCGGTGGGTGAGTGGCTCAAGGGAGACTTGCTCGACCGCCTGCAGGATGTGCTTCCCCGCCACCCTGCGATTCGTCAATGGTTCCGAGTTCCGGGCGTAAAGGAACTAATCGGCAGGTGTCGCACATCAGGGCCCACGAGTCGCACGGTCTGGGCCCTCTTTCAATTCGCCCTTTGGCACCAGATCTTCGTTGTCGAGAAAGGTCGTAGGCCGGCTGAACGCATGGATCCGGTGGAGATGATTTCGCGATGAGACCCCACGAAGAAACCACCTCCAAGATTGCAATATTCGTTTCCTTTTCCGGGGCCGGGGGTGTGGAGCGAATGATCTTGAATCTCTTGAAGGGCCTGGTTGATCTGGGGGTCCCCCTGGACCTCATACCCGTTAAGATGGAGAGCACCCACCTTGGAGCCCTGCCTCCGTCCGTCAGGGTCATGGATCTCGGGGCATCCCATACCCTTAGCAGTCTGCCCGGGCTAATACGTTATCTGAAATCCGAACGGCCGGCGGCAATTCTGGCGGCAAAAGACCGTGCCAATCAAACGGCCGTCATGGCCCACTATCTGGCAGGTGTCCCCACGCGCCTGGTATTACGCATGGGGACCACCCTATCAGGTGCAATGGCCGGGCGAAGTCGTATCAAGCAACGCTTTTGGTATTTGCGCATGCGGCTTCTCTATCCCCATGCCGATGCGGTTGTGGCCGTCTCCAGGGGCGTGGCGGATGACCTGGAAACCAGGGCCTTTCTCCCCCCTTCTCTCTTGCGGGTCATTGAAAATCCCGTAATCACGCCGGAACTCCTCACCATGGCGAACGAACCCGTCGACCACCCCTGGTTTCGGGAAAAGGATTGTTCCGTAATCATCGGTGTCGGCCGATTGACCCGGCAAAAGGGCTTTATGACGCTTGTGCGGGCATTTGCAAAAGTGAGAAAGTCACGGTCCTGTCGCCTGGTCCTGCTGGGCGAGGGACGCGACAGGCCTCGAATTGAAAAGCTCACGGGTGAATTGGGAATCACGGGCGACGTGGATCTCCCGGGATTCGTGAAGAACCCCTACGCCTATATGAGCAAGGCAGCGGTGTTTGCCCTTTCTTCCGCATGGGAGGGCTCTCCCAATGTATTGACAGAGGCCCTGGCGCTGGGGACTCCGGTGGTCGCCACAGACTGCCCCAGCGGCCCCAGGGAGATCCTGGAAAATGGGCGTTACGGCCCGCTCGTGCCCATTGGAGACCCGGCGGCACTGGCCGATGCCATACTTTCCACCCTGGACTCCCCAATTGAAAAAACCCTCTTGAAAAACGCCGTGCGTGCTTATACTGTGGAGGCAAGCAGCAAACGGTATCTTGATCTGCTGCTTGGAAAGGAAACAGATGCTCCTGTCTCTGCGATATAAATTCCTCTTTATCCACATTGCCAAAACGGGCGGCACCTCCATCCGTGCGGCCCTCCGGCCCTACAGATGGAAAGACCCCTACCGCATACCCCAGTTTTTATGCAGCCGCATCAGTTCCCTCACACAACACCGCCTTGCCTGCAAGATCCCCCGTCATGCAAAGGCCATAGCGGCTTATGAAATGCTCCCTCGCGAGTTTTACGATGACCTCTTCAAGTTTGCTTTTGTCAGGAACCCATGGGACCTGCAGGTCAGTTCCTATCACCACATTCAGAGAGAGCGGCCCCACCTCCTACAGAATGTTGTTGATTTTGAAGGTTTTCTCAAATGGAAACTGGATCCGGCCAGGTCTTATAACTATATCATCAATACATCCATCGAGCTGCAGTCGGACTACCTGGTGGATCTCAACGGGAACATCATTGTCGATTTCATTGGCCGATATGAACACCTGGAAACAGATTTTCATGAGGCGTGTGAGCGGATAGGGATAAAAACCCCCAGGTTGCCTCATAAGCGGCAGGCCAGGGATCGCAGGGCCTATCAGAAATACTACACAGAGGAGACGGCGGGAATCGTCGCCGCGTATTTCAGGCGGGATATTGAGAAGTTCAACTATTCTTTTTGAAGTTGATAATCCATTGGACCGCCTCCAATAGATCTTTTGCCACATGCACCGGTTTTGCCGAGGAACCTGGAAGCAGGTATTCCCTTTCGCCTCGGCCATACCCGGTGAGGACAAGCACTCCCTTCAGGCTTGCACTGCGAGCCATTTCCAGGTCCTGGCACCGGTCGCCGACAACGTACGATCGCGCCATATCTATTGCCAATTTCCGGCAGGCCTGCTCTATGAGCCCTGTTTCCGGCTTCCGGCAATTGCATTTCACACTGTATTCCGGAACAGTGCCCCTGCGATGATGGGGGCAGAAAAATATTCCATCGAGCCTGGCCCTACCCTTCTCGAGCATTTCTTCCATCTTGGCATGGATCTCATGCACCAATTCCACCGGAAAATAACCCCTGGCTACACCCGATTGATTGGAAACGACGATGGCCAGGAAGCCGTTTGCATTGAGGAGCCTTATGGCATCTGCAGTTCCGGGTAGCAGAAAAAACCTGCTCGGGTGATTGATATACCCCATTTGTTCGTTGATGGTCCCGTCACGGTCCAGGAAAACCGCCGGCTTTTTCATCTGATCATCCATGTCCACCTTTCATTTCCAATTTGACGACCTTTTGCAAAGTCATTAAATCTCTCCCTTACCAATTCGAAGAATCCTTCCTCACCGTCCAACAAGGCAAACTCAATATCCAGATAGCCTATGGCAGATTCTCCAGGACGTGCGGCATGAATCTTGACCCAGTCTTTTGCCGTCGTAACAGCGTAATGGGCCTTCAGTGTTTCCCTCTTGATGAGGAGGGCATGAATCTCCTCAAATTCATAGCGATGATGGTCACCAAAGGCCTTGAAATACACGATTTCCGCGCCCAGATTCTCCAGGGTCTCCCTGAAATACTCCGGGTGGGCTATCCCCGCGAAAGCGACAATTCGCTTTCCCTCAAGCATCCCGGCCTCGAATCGATCGCCGCTTTCAGGAAAAACAACCTTTACAGCAACATGGTCGCTCCGAAAAATGGGAACCCCTGGAAATCGGGCGGTTGTCAGACGCCCGGAACTCAGCTCCCCACTGCTCCTCCTGTTATGGGTCAGGATACAGCAATCGGCCCTTTCCAATTGCTCGATGGGTTCCCTGAGAGGCCCCCTGGGCAAAAGGCAACCGTTCCCAATTGGATTCGTTGCATCCAGGAGGACAATATTCAGGTCCCGTTCAAGTTCCAGGTGTTGAAACCCGTCGTCGAGGATCAGAAAATCGGAGGATAGTTTTTTAATCACCCACATACCGGCATCGAAACGGTTCTTTGAAACGATGACCGGTACGCCCGTCAGGCTCCGGGCCAACAGATAGGGCTCATCACCGCTCTTTTCCGGTGAAGACTTGATCTCCCTGCCGTCTGAAACCTCAAGTACCCGTCCTTCAAAATGGCCACCATATCCCCTTGAAAGAACGGCAGGCCGGTGCCCCCGATCCAATGCCCATCTGGCGAGCATCTGCACGGCAGGGGTTTTTCCGGTGCCTCCGGAGCTAATATTCCCGATGCTGACTACAAAAACAGGGAGCGTCTTCTTTTTCAAAAACCCGTGCCTGTATCCCCAGAGGCGCATTCTTACCCCACAACTGTAAAAGGCCGAAAGGGCTTTCAAAAAACACCTGAAAAGGCCGCCTTCATCGTCACGGTGAATTCGTGACCAGTTATACCCCCATTTCTGCATCAGCTGTTGTTTAATTTTCCTTAAGACTCTTGATAATAAGAACGCCATGATAATTTTCACGATGGGAGCAACAGGTGCCCAATTTCTGTCATGACACGTTCAATCGCACCTCTGTTTTTCAACACAAATCTCGCAGCTTTCCCCCCCATGTCATGGGCCAGTTCAGATTCTGCAAGGAGAGGTTTGATCATTTCAAAGAGTTCCGTAGCGTTCCGAACTCTCTTTCCCCCGCCTGATTGGACCAGATCTTCCGCCATCTTTACAAAGTTTTCGGTATGGGGCCCAAATAAAACAGGACAACCAAAGGAGGCAGGCTCCAACAAATTGTGTCCCCCGAAGGGAAGCAGGCTGCCTCCAACAAAACTGATCCTCGCAAGACCATACAGGCGGGCAAGCTCCCCCAGTGTATCGAGGATGAGAACCTGATAGGGCTGGGGATCGTCTGCCACAGTGGTCTTGAGCACACCTGTGAAGCCGGACGCCTCGGTGAGCCTCTTGATATCGCCGGCACGTTCAATATTTCTCGGCGCAATCAGCAGGCGCAATTCATGGAAATCATGGTGAAGTCTTCCGAATGCTTCAAGGATGATTTTTTCTTCTCCAGGATGAGTACTCCCTGCAACCAACAGGATATTTTCAGAACCAAGCTTGAGGTTGTCCAACCAGGTTTGCCGTTCCGATTCACCCATTGGTCGCATGGGACGATCAAATTTGATGTTTCCTGACGTCTGAATTTTCTCGCTATCGAGACCAAGCTTCAGGAGACGGTTTCGATCCAAGTCGGATTGCATCATACATCTTTCAAAAGGCTTGAATAACCTCTTCGTAAAGGAAGGGACAAGGCCAAAGTTTCTGTGGGCAGAAGGTGATATCCGTCCATTGACCAAAATGCATTTCACTCCATCCCTCTCGAGATAGTTTATCAGACCCGGCCAGATATCTGTCTCCACAAGGACAAATACGGCGGGACGAATACGATTGCCAACCCTATATATCGACCACCAGAAATCCACGGGCATGGTAAAAAGGGTGTCAACCCGGTCTTTCAATTCAGTTTGTGCAAGTGCCATGCCCTGCCGGGTTGTTACGGAGACGACAATTCCCCGTTCTGGATATCTTCGCCTGAGGGCCTCCACCAAGGGAATAGCCGATATCACCTCCCCCACCGATAAGGCATGAACCCAGATGGGCGGGTCGGAAGGGATTCCATCGGGCAGGTCCAAGGCCAGCCTCGCCCTTATCCGTTCTCTATCGAAAAAGGGGCTCAGCGGAAGAAAAGCCAAGACAATCAACGTCATAAGAAAATGGTAGAAAATTAGAAACATATCGAGTGCGAGTCAACTCTTTTTCAGATTTCTGACCGGGAGTTCGATGATGAAACGCGTCCCTTTCGGCTGGTTGTCCTGAACCCTGACAAAACCATCGTGATCGGAGACAATAGTGCTGACAATGGCAAGCCCTAAACCGGTGCCCTGTTTCTTGGTAGAAAAATAGGGTTCAAAGAGACGTGACTTATGTTCCGGTGAGATGCCCTTTCCATTGTCGGCGACCTCTATTCTGACCATTTGAAGAACCTTGTCGAATGAGAGGACTATGGCAATCTCGCCTTCTCCATCTATGGCGGCGATACTATTGTCAAGGAGATTTATCATCACCCTCTTCATCTGTTCCCTGTCCAATTCGAGTATCGGGATTCTATTTCTTTCCTGAAAAACAATTTTGATATTCCTGTGCGCCTCTTTGTAAAGGCTCAGGACTTCCCCAATGACGGCACGTATGTCACCTGGAACCGGGAGGGAAGCAGGCATCCTGGCGAAATTGGAGAATTCGTCCACAAGGGTTTTAAGTTCTTCCACCTGCTTGATAATCATTTCCGTACACTCCTGGAATATTTTTCCGTCTTCCTTGTCCAGCAAACTGCCGTATTTCTTGTTGAGTCGTTGTGCGGATAATTGTATGGGCGTTAAGGGATTCTTTACCTCGTGGGCGATGCGCCTGGCCACTTCCCGCCAGGCGGCCATCCTCTGGGCCTTTTGAATCTCACTCAAATCTTCAAAAACCGCAACGAGACCCAGATAGCGTCTGTTGTCATCTCTCAATACATTCAGTGAAACGAGGAGAGAAAGGCTTTTTACGCTCAGGGATAATCGGATTTGCTTTTTCAGATATCCTTTTCGGAACAGGGTCTTGTCGGCAATGAACTTGTTGACAACCTGGATATATTCCTTTGACAACACCTCCTGGTAGTTCTTACCCACAATATTCCGTGCACGAATATTCAACATCTGCTCGGCAGACTTGTTGATGGTGAGAATCCTGCCGGACGCATCTGCAGAAACCACACCCGCACCGACATTCGCGAGTACTATTTCCATATAGAGACGCCTTTGTTCCAGTTCTCTGTTGCTCTCGACCAGCTCTAAATTGGTTTCATCCAACTTGCCTTTACTGGTCTTGAGATCCATGGTCATCTTATTAAACGAATCGACCAACACGCCAATTTCGTCCTTGGAGTCAATATCGATAAAAAAATCATAATCACCTGAAGCGATCCGCTTGGTCCCTTCCGCGAGTTCCTTGATCGGAACGGTTATTCCCTGAGATAGATAAAACCCAAACCATATGGACGAAAAAATAATGAGGAGTGTCACAATGGAAAGCGTGATCATATGGCTGATCTTGATCGGTTTTTTGAGCATTTTGAGCTGACGGTATTCCTGAAGACCCGTGGAAATGGCTTTGAGACGGTTGACAAAAGTGCCGGGAACGAAGCGTGACAAAAAAACCAGGCCCACAACCGCTTTTGACTCTGTTCTGGAAAATATGGGTACGATTCCGCTCACAAGGTCGCCATGCTTTGAAGATTGGATGTATTGCGAATCCGCCGCCTTTTCAAAGCTCTTTTGCAATATACCTGCACTGGGTTCATTAAACAAACTCAGGTCCATCTGGCGATCCTTGGAAATGCTCCTCAATTCCAATTTCCGGGAAAAAACCCTTAAAGAAGCCAGACGATATTCCTTTCTCTTTTCGTTGAGGAATTTATCAAGCTCCCCCTTTTTCGCAACCAGCATAAACCCTTCGTAGGTGATTACCCTGCTCACATTGTTTCCCAATGCATATATCTCGTCCGTGATCCTGTTGTAGTAGTTCTGGCCAACCTCCAACGAATTCTTCAAAGACTGTTCAATCTGCAAATTAAACCAGTAATCAATGGAAGTGGAAATAAACTGCACTGAAACAAAGAAAAGAATGATGGTGGGCAGCAGCGAAAGGGTAACAAAAGCAAGGACCAGTTTCGTTCTGAGCCTGGCCCCCATAATACGCTTTTTCCTTTCAAAGAGCAGCTTGACGAGATTTCTGACTATGAGAAAGAGGAGAAGCAGAAGTAGAATAACATTGATATTGATAAGGGCAAAAATGAGTATGCTGCTGGAAAATGGGAGTTTCAGGCCCAGATCAAAAACCCTGGTGCCCAGATAGGTCAACAAAGAAACGACAACCGAAAGGAGGACGATCAGGACCCTCTCTCTTCGCCTCCTCCTTTGATCTCGTTTTTCTGCTTCCAGGTAGCCTTTCATTGTGTCTTGCAGCCTCAATTGTGATGCCGGGAAGTTAAAAAGGAAAGAAATATCTGATCATATGGGTTTGGGTCAGTACTGGAATTCAACCGTGTACCAATCCGTCTCAAAATCCCATAATGAAAGGAAAAACAATACATAATGCAAATGGAAGGGCAGCTCTATCTTGTCCAATTGCGCCATCATCTCCATTTTGTAGCGAGCATTTCTTTTGAGATTGCTGAGTCTTGTAACTTTAAGGCCGACGATTTCAGACATAGATTGTTTGACCTCTTCAAAATCCTTTAGGGAAACGATCTGCCCGTTTTTTTCCGTCCGGACAATAAAATATTCCTTTTTCAGGTTATCATAGCGGACCGTATGACTGACCTTCAAGTCAACAATTTTCTTATCCCAGGCATAATCCCTCCTTTCAATCAGTCTGATAAAAAATGTGAAAGTGGTTGGGATTCCGTTCTGGATTGCATTGATCATCTGTTTAGTAAAACAATTGCCGACGCTAAGATAAAGCAGCAACTTATCTCTGGTGGTGGTGACAACGATATCTTTGAGGCGGGCGTTCTCGGCCAGAGCCGGCATTTCCGTAAGCAACCATAGAAAGGGTAGAAGCATTAGGAATCTTGTCAATTTTCTTTTGTGAAAGTTTATTCTGAACATTGCTCACAGATTAAGGCCCTGGGCAGGGCTGCCCTGATTCTTGCGGATCCTGCACGGAAAAATCTGTCACCCGAAACAATGACAAGCAAGCAATATTGAATCATTTGGCAGGAAGTATATTATTCGAAGAATCATAGTGAAAGCATTCTTGAATTGCAAGGCGTAAGTCCGTAACGAATAGGAATGGATAGGACAGCAGACTTTTTCCTTATGCGGAGAAAAGATCCCTTGAAGAGCAGATGGGGCCGGTAAGGCCTGGGAATTTTTCCTTTCCCTAAACGAAGGGAATTGACTCAGGCGGGCATGGCATCAAGACTGCCGAAGGCGGGTAATTTCAGTTGAATTTCTGCACAATCTTCGGGCGTCTTGAACGAAACGACCTTCCAGCATTTCTTCTCTTTGATCAGGTTGTTCAACATCTGATGGTTGAGAAAATGTCCGGATTTCTTAATGACAAAATGACCAATGACCGGAGAACCGATAAGGGAAAGATCACCAATAAAATCCAGAATCTTGTGTCTGACGAACTCATCCCTAAAACGCAGCCCGTCAGCGTTGAGGATCTTGAAGTCATCCAGTACGATGGCATTGTCCAGAGATCCTCCCTGGGCGAGTCCATTTTCTTTCATCATCTGGATATCTTTTAGAAAACCAAATGTTCTGGCCCTGCTGATCTCCCTCACAAATTCCCGACCGGAGAAATGCAGGACGTACTCTTGTTTTCTCAACATGGGGTGTGGAAAATCAATGAGGTAGGTTATTTTGAGCTCTTTCGAGGGTTTCAGGCAAACAGATCTGTTACCGTCTTTAAGCTCAAAACGCTTTTTGATGACAATAAACTTTTTCGGAGAATTCTGTTCCCGGATTCCAGCACTCTTGATCAGAAAGACAAACGGCGCCGAACTCCCGTCCATGATAGGAACCTCAGGGCCGTCCACTTCAACAACGGCGTTATCGATGCCGAGGCCGTAAAAGGCGGCCATCAAATGTTCTACTGTGGAAACCCTGCAACCATTGTGTCCGAGAGTTGTGGCCAACATGGTGTCCACGACCTGATCGAATTGTGCCTTGATTTTGGGGCGGCCCGGCAGGTCTGATCGAACAAATCGAATTCCCGTATTGGAAGCCGCAGGCCGTATGATCATATTGGTCTTTTCTCCCGAATGGAGCCCGATTCCCGTACACTCAACTTGATTTCTCAACGTCCGCTGTCTGTAATCCACAATTAATCCCTCGCAGTTTCCACTTTTCCAGCTTTTCATCTTTACTTAAAGCAAGGATTATGCCAATAGCTCTCCTTTTGTCTAGTTTTCATATCTAACTGAATTCATTAAAGTATTATAGGCTTCCGTCGCTATCAATTCCCATTGACTCGCTGATTATTCCTATGATTGTGTTGAAAACGACACAGTCAAAGAGGCTGCACGTGTCTCGGGCGAGGATTTGAAGAAATGCCGCCTGATGCGAATGAACACCTGAAAGCATCTGCTCCAGGCAGGGAGATCCACGCTATTCTGCCCTTGAAAAAAAGCCGGCCCTGTATTATGAAAACTTTCAGATCTTTGACCGTTTACAGTTACACTATTTCCTTATCGGGGGCCCAAAAGCAAATGATTCATTTTTCCCTACGACTGAATCGAGCTGTCTGTTCTTTCATTTGGGGAACTGCGATACTCTTATTTCTCCTTTCCTTCCCGGCTTGCTACCCAACACTCACAAAAGAGGCGAGTCTACCTGAAGATACGCTGAGAAACGTAGAGATATTCTATCCACGGTTTGATGACGACATGGGGTTCAAGGCTCTTGCTCCAGCTATCGAGCGAAACCTGGCCTACCTCGAAAAACTACCACCTGAAACCACCTTTGATTATGGAAAAAACCGGTTTTCGTGTGAACGGGTCATCGAAACCCAGAAAGCATTTCTTCGTCTTCTCTCCCAAGAGACGGAGACAACCCGGATAAACAGGAAAATCCGAAAGCTTTTCACGATCTACCGCGCCACTGGACGCGTCGGGAACAAGAAAATCCTTTTCACGGGGTACTACGAGCCCGCATTTGAGGCCCGCTTGAATAAAGACAGTACCTTTAAATACCCCATCTACAGGATGCCCGACGATCTCATTAAGATCAACCTTTCCCCCTTTGGAAAGAAATACCAGGATGACACCATAGTGGGACGATTAGAAGACGGAACCATCGTACCCTATTACACAAGGCTGCGGATAGAAACGGAGAGAATCCTGGCCGGACGGCATCTTGAAATTGCCTGGCTAAAGGATCCCGTTGACGTGGCTTTCTTGCAGATCCAGGGGTCCGGTCGATTAGACTTGCCCGACGGCAGAACCATGCGTGTCGGCTACAGCGCGTCAAACGGTCGTCCCTATCGAAGTATAGGGAAATACATGCTTGAAAAAGCATACCTGAAAAGATCTGAGATTTCCATGCAGACGATACGAAAATTCCTTTCAGAACACACTGATCTGGTGGACGAAATACTAAATTTCAATCCTTCTTACGTCTTTTTCAGAAAATTGGCAGGCAGTCCTCTTGGAAACATCGGCGTCCCTTTGACACCGGGCCGATCAATTGCCCTTGACGCCAAACTCTTTCCCAAAGGTGCCTTGGCCTTTATCTCCTGTGAAAAACCCATTGTTGATAGTGATTACAAGATTACCGGCTGGAAACCGTTTTCGCGTTTCGTCCTGAATCAGGATACGGGTGGAGCCATAAAGGGGGCCGGAAGGGCAGATCTTTTCTGGGGCAGCGGTCGGTACGCTGAGATCGCCGCCGGGCATCTCAAGCACGAGGGGGAACTCTATCTTCTAATCAAAAAGGAATGATCCTTTGCCGAAGGGAAAGATCTTATATCGAGAGTTTGGAAAAATCGGCTATGCTCAAAAAGAGCCCTGCGAGATGCTGCAGCATACCTACCCTGTTTTCTTTGAGGGTCTGTGATTCCTTGGTAAGGATTTCAACACCATCAAAAAATCCATCCACGGGCTTTCTAAGCTCAACCAGCAGGTCCAGTGCGGCTGTATAATCCTCTCTTGAGACATGCGTTACGATCTGCTCCCTGAGATCCTGGAGCCTGTCCCAAAGGGCTGTTTCACAAGGTTGTTGAAATTGCCCGGGATCCACTTCAAAACCTTCTTTCTGTTTTTTCAGGATATTGACTATTCGCTTGAAAGTGATGGCCAGTGTCTCAAACTCTTCCGATTTTGATGCATAGGCCCGGAGCTGATCAAGTCTTGCCCTGATAAGATGAATGTGGTTGAATTCCGAAGAAATAACGGCCTCGATGAATTCATTTTCATAACCTGACCGGATCATCAACTGCTTGTACCGTTCTCTGAAGAACTGCATGACCTTAGCCAGAATTACTCCTCTGTCAAAATCAATCTCCTTTTTCAAAACAGAGAGGCTCTTTGTGACAAAATCGACCAAGGGCAGTTTCCAGCGAAAGGCTTCCAAAATCCTGATGGTGGCAATAGCATGCCTTCTTAGGGCAAATGGATCCGCCGTACCGGAAGGCTCCAGCCCAACGGCAAAACACCCGCAAATCGTGTCCATGCGATCGGCCAGTCCCACGACGGCACCGATCTCCGAATCCGGGAGATTTCCTTCTGCTCTTTCCGGGAGATAGTGCTCATAGAGGGCCTCGCAGATTTTCTCCTGATAACCTTCCAGCCTGGCGTACTCCCTGCCCATGACACCTTGCAAGGAGGGAAACTCCTGAACCATCTGGGTGACGAGATCGCATTTGCACAGCCGTGCAACCAAACCAATCTCTTCCCCGCAACCCGGAAGGATCATGGCGCCGAGATATCCGGCAATCTCTTCGAAACGTTTGACTTTTGCATAGGAGGTGCCCAATTGAGCCTGATAGATCACGTCCTTCAGGTCTTCCAGACACCGGTCCAGGGGTCGCTTTTTATCTTCATTGAAAAAGAAATCCGCATCGGAAAATCTGGCCCTGAGAACGCGTTCGTGGCCCTTTCTCACCACATCTACCGAATTGGCAAGCGTGTTGTTGACGGCGACAAAATGGGGCATCAGCTTTTTGTCCCCATCGTAGACGGGAAAGTACTTTTGGTGTTCCTTCATGGGCGTGATCAATACCGGGTCGGGCAGGCGCAAAAAACCTTCCTCAAAATGGCCGCATACTGCTGACGGGTACTCCACAAGATTCGCGACAGTGGCTACTAGATCCGGGTCACGATCTAGTGTCCCACCCACTTCTCCGGCTGCGGCCGTGGCCTTTTCCAGCACCATTCTCTCACGTTCCATCTGTTCAATAACGACGAATCTTTCTCTTACTTTCTTGAGATAATCCACTGCCCCGGAGACCTGGATGGCTTCAGGGGCCATGAATCGGTGCCCGTAAGTCAAGTTGCTCGCCTCTATTCCCGCCAATTTGAAGGGAATGATCTCCCCATTGAAAAGAGCAAGTATCCAGTGTATGGGACGTACAAAGGGGAATCCAACGCTTCCCCACCGCATGGTCTTGGGCCAGGGAATGTCTTCGACGACCTTGGGCAGGGAATGGGATAGGATTTCAATAGTCGGTCTCCCGGTAATTTGCCGTTTGGCGTACAGATATTCGCCTTTCGGAGTCTGGATGGTCGAAAGCTCATCGATGGAAATCCCCTGTTTCCTGGCAAAGCCCTCCGCAGCCTTGGTGGGGCGTCCGTCACCATCAAAGGCGACCCCCTTCGGAGGCCCCGTAATTTCTTCTATGATGTCTTCCTGTTCAGTGGCCAGGCCATTTCCCATGAGGATGAGTCGCCTTGGGGTGCCGAAAGCCTCCAGCTCGCCCTCAACGTTGATCCGGTTTTCCTTCAGCATCTCTCTGGTAATATCCAGAAGGGATTTCAGGCCGCTTTTCTGGTAATCGGCAGGGATTTCCTCTGTTCCTATCTCCAACAATAATTCGGCTTTCATATCTTTCTCGTTCAAATAAATGTTGGTTTTACGCAACCTTTTTCAACAGGGGATGGCCAAGCGCTTCTCGCTGGGCCAAATAGTTTTTGGCTACAAGCCTCGCAAGATGTCTGATCCTATCAATATAGTGGGATCGCTCAGTCACGCTGATGGCGCCCCTGGCATCAAGAATATTAAATGTGTGTGAGCATTTCAGGCAATAGTCATATGCGGGCAGCACCAGGCTCTTTTCACTCAGACGCAGGGATTCCTTTTCGTACATGTCAAAAAGGCCCAAGAGCATTTCCAGATCGGCCTCTTCAAAATGGTATGCGGAAAATTCCCACTCCCCTTTTTTGTGGATGTCTCCGTAGGATATCCTGTCGTTCCATTCAAGGTCATACACATTTTCTTTTTCCTGAAGATACATCGCTATTCTTTCAAGCCCATAGGTAATCTCAACGGAAATGGGGTCCAGGCGCACACTGCCGGCCTGTTGAAAATAGGTAAACTGGGACACCTCCATGCCATCAAGCCAGACTTCCCACCCTAAGCCTGAGGCCCCGACGGTTGGAGACTCCCAATCGTCTTCAACAAATCGGATATCATGGTCGAGCGGGTCAATGCCCATGGCCCTCAGACTCCCTAAATAGAGCTCCTGTATATCCAGGGGAGACGGTTTGATGATCACCTGGTACTGGTAGTAATGTCCAAGACGATTGGGGTTTTCGCCATAACGCCCGTCGGTCGGTCTCCTGGAGGGTTCCACATAAGCAACAGACCATGGTTCGGGCCCCAATACCCTCAAGAGGGTCGCCGGATTGAAGGTTCCGGCACCGACTTCCAGATCGTAGGGCTGCTGGATGAGGCACCCCTGGCCCGCCCAATAGGTTTCCAGGGAGAATATCAGTTCTTGAAAGGTCATTTGGCCCCTCCGGTTGCATGCATCAGATCACAGCAGGTTCCGTCTCCTGTTCAACTCGACTCCGGCAGAACCGCAGTCCATCCTTGCTGTGCTGAAGACGCCTTGGTATCATCTAATTTTAGGGATGGGAAGTTAGCACTCGAACGGTGGTATGTCAAGCGGTACGCCGCGACCCCAAATCAACCGTCTAAATTGCGCATAGTAAATCGTATGGGGTGATTTGGCGAAATCCCTGATCACCAACAAGGTGTCAGATGCAAGTCGAAGATCCCGGACTTTGAGCGGGGGCGCCGAGGAGCGACGATCGTATGAACAATACGTCGCAAGGAGGAGGGAGCGAAGGCAACTAGCTCTTTAGATCCCGCCCAGCGGGGAGATGACGCCTTGATGGTGGATCAGGGAGGACATCGAGCGGTTTACATAGGCGAGGTGCCTGTGATAAAATATTCTAGGGTCTACGGGCCAGAGTCCATTTTGCAGAAGGTGATATTTTATGAAACCCGACCACAATCCTGCCAGAAAGCGCATGGTCAAGACGCAACTGGTACCCCGAGGGATTAAAGACCCGCGGGTGCTTGCAGCCATGGGCAAGGTTCCCAGACACCGGTTCGTGGAACAGGCCCTATGGAGTGAGGCCTATAACGACCACCCCTTGCCCATCGGAAATAAACAGACCATATCCCAGCCTTATATCGTGGCCCTCATGACGGAAGCGCTTGAGCTGAAAGGGAATGAGAATGTACTGGAAATAGGAACCGGGAGTGGGTATCAGGCGGCTGTCCTTGCTGAATTATCAAACAGGGTTTACACCATTGAGAGAATCAGGCCCCTCATGATCGGAGCGAGAAGCACGCTGGCGGAACTCGGATACATCAATATTCTGTTCAAGGCCTTCGACGGGACCATCGGCTGGGGACAATACGCCCCTTTTGATGCCATTGTTGTGACAGCAGGCGCGCCGAAGGTCCCCGAACCTTTGCTCGAACAATTGTCAGAAGGAGGAAGACTGGTTATTCCTGTGGGCAACCGATTCAGCCAGGAGTTGATTAAAGTCACAAGAAAGGACAAGGATACCTACACCAAGAAAGAACTTGGCGCATGCAGGTTTGTTGACCTGATAGGTGTTCACGGATGGAAATCCTAAAAATCCGGAAAAAAAGCCCCTCCAAGAAAGGGATGAAAACCCTCAAGTCTCATGAGACAGATTCCGATGAACAGTTGAGAGATCGAAAACCTGATTCAACCCTTTCAAAAGGCAAATCGCAATTTTTTACCCAATGGAATTTCACATACTCATAGTTGACGACGACCCCAATATGCTGTCCGTGCTGCAGGACTCTTTTTCCGAAGAGCATTACCATGTAGCCACCTCTTCAAACGGGTTGGATGCTATTGAAAAATGCCAAATCCAGCCTTATGATCTCGTCATTTCAGACATCATGATGCCCGGCGCCACCGGACTCGAGGTGCTCAGCGCCGCAAAAAAAATCAATCCCAATACACTTGTCATCCTGATTACGGGTTTTGCATCTTTGGAAACAGCGGTCAGTGCCATTCGGGAAGGTGCATACGACTATATTACCAAACCCTTCAGGCTGGAAGAGATCAAGGTTGTCGTAAGAAACGCCTTGGGAAATATTCGCCTGCGCAGGGAAAACCAAAGGCTCATGTTGGAAGTCGAAGAGGCCTATCAGAAACTCCACCTCGTCAAGAGAATCATGGTTTCCGAGCACGCCATCGATTCCGGCAAATCGCCATCAACCAGTGAAGACATCACTGGAAAAACCGTCATTACCGGCAATGCACCTCCCCATCCTCTACTTGAAAACCGCACTGATGGGAGGAAAAAGCTGGTCTCGGATCTCGAACGCTTGTCTCGCCTGAAGATGCAGGGAATGCTGTCCGAAAGGGAATTTGAACTGTGCAAATCACGGCTCTTAAAAGACCGGAAATAGAAACCAGTCCGGGGCTTGAATCTTTGAAGGCTCTGGTGGTGGATGATGAAGCGGGCATTCGAGAGTCTCTCGAATCTTACCTCTATCATCTCGGTGTTTCCAGCGTTGTAACAGCTCAAAACGGGAAAGTGGCCCTGGAAGCCCTGGAACACGAAGTTTTTGATTATCTTTTTGTGGATCTTATGATGCCGGAAATGAGCGGCATGGAGGTCTTGAAAAATCTGAAGGGCAACAAAAGGCCGACCAGCATCATCATTATGACCGGATATCCTTCCATGGAAAAGGTCATTGAGGCTATGAGAAAGGGGGCCTCAGATTTCTTGATCAAACCCTTTCGCCTGCAGGACTTGAAGATTTCCATGGAAAGGATACATCACCTCCATGATTTGACAAAAAAAAACTGGTTATTGAACAAGCAGCTGGAACAAAAACGCCAGGTCGAAAAGCTGAATCACGAACTGCAAAAAAAGATCCGGGAAAAGACCGTGCTTTACGATATCATCGACAGCCTGTCTAAGATCAATCGGTCTGATAATCTCTATGGCTACCTCGTCAGTAAGGCATTGGATTCCTGTGAAGCTTCCAAAGGATGTTTTCTCCTCTACGATCAGGAACACTCGGCTCTTATTTCTCTGGCTCAAAAGGGGATTGAGACGATCTTTCCAGGTTTCAAGGTGGCCTTGGAATCCGACTCCGAAGAAAAGATTTATATCCCCAAGGATTTCATCGAGATCTTTTCCCCCGTTATGCTTTCGCAAGGGGTATCGGTCCATAAGGCCTTCTGCTCCCCCGGAATCATTTCCATGCCCTTCAGGATTCGGGAAGAGCTCTTTGGTTTGCTTCTCATCGGAGATAAATTAAAAAACAAGGTCTTTACTGAAGAGGATCAATTTCTCCTCACCTTTTTGGCTGAACGAACCGCACAAAACATTGAAAACCTGGCTCTCTATGGCAGCCTGAAGGAAAATCTATTCGCAACTCTCGGTGCCTTGGTCAGTGCCATTGAAGTACGCGATCCTTATACCCGGGAACATTCCCAACGTGTAACGCAACTCGCGCTGGATATTGCCAAGGCCCTCGGGCGTCCCTATGAAGACTGCAGAAAAATCGAGTCCAGCGGCCCCCTTCACGATATTGGAAAAATCGGAATAGATGATCATGTTCTGAAAAAGCCAACCCGTCTCACCGAAAAGGAATTCATGAAGATCAAGATGCACCCGCTCATTGGGGTCAGCATCGTCTCACCGCTGAATATGGACAACGAGGAACTGGCTATCATCCGAAACCACCATGAAAGATGGGACGGCAAGGGTTATCCCGATGGCTTGAGGGGAGAAGAGATTCCCAAACTGGCCAGGATCCTCTCCGTGGCGGATGCCTTCGACGCGATGAACTCTGACCGAGCCTACAGAAAGGCCCTGCCCTTTGAATATTGCCTTGAGGAATTGGCGAAAAACAGGGGAACGCAGTTTGATGCTGAAGTTGTTGATGCAGCCCTTGATATCTTCAGGCCTTAAACTGCCCATAAAATCAAGGTCATGCTTCCCGTATTTTTATTGCAATCGATGACAAATTGTGTTTTTCTGCCTCCCGGGAAAGATGTCTTATACGGTTGCTTAAATGATAATACGCGCTGAAATTGTGGTTGGAGGCCAGATAAAACATCCAGTGAGGAAGAGTCATGAGCCCGGGAAACAGACGCGAATACTTGAGGACAGACATCACCTTATCCACACGGTGCCGTTTGTTGACAAGGGAAGAAATGGAACTGGTTGAGCAGGGAAACATGAGCGGAATCCTCCAAAAGTCTTCATTTTCGAGTCCCATAGACGAAATCATCGAACAATTGCCATCCGGATCGGAGGATGAAACGCTCTACAGATGTCTGAAAATGATGGACAATAAGGTCAACTTTATTATTGAACAAATGGCATCACCGTCCGATCAGCCTGACAAAATTATGAATGCGGTCATAGAACTGAGTGGTTCAGGAATAAAATTTGTCAGTAAGGATCCATTTTCAAAAGGTGTTTTTCTAAAAATGGATCTCATTATGCCCGACACAATTGAGTTCATGGTTGAATTCATTGCCAGCGTCGTACGCGTTGAATCCAAATTACCGCCCGCGGAAAAAGGGGTCCAGGAATACTGTGTGGCTGCCCAATTCGCGCAAATTGATGAGAGGGTGAGGGATGCGATTATTGAAACCATTTTCAAGAAACAGCGGAAAATGATTCGGTTAGAAAAAGACCAAAAGGTAGACTAAATGGAAGAATTCAAGATATCCCTTATCAACCTGGCCCATCTGTGTCATTTAGCCTCTCTCGGGAATCTGCTTGGGGGCTTGATTCATAATCTCAACAGTCCATTGCACAGCCTGGGAATGCAAATGGACATCATGCAGCGCTTCCTCCTCAAGGAAAATCAATCCGAAAACCAACTTGTGGAAAATGTTTCCAATCGCCTCTCAAAAATGAACGATGAATTCGAAAACCTGAGCAACCAGCTTAGAATTGCCGGCATAAGAGCGGATTTTCTGGACTATCCACCGGAGAAAATGGATATCAACCATTTTCTCCATCAGGAATTTGAGTTCCTCAGGGCCAATCTCTATTTTAAACACAACGTGGAGACCAAACTGGAACTGGCGCCTTCCCTTCCTGCATTAACGCCCTTGCCGCCCTATTTCTGTCTCGGAATGGGCCTGTTTCTGGAAAGGCTCGTGGAAGAACTTGAAAGGCGGGAATCAAAACATCTTTCTGTCGGCACAACAGTGTCCAATGGAAACCCGATCGCCCATATTGTCATCAGAAACATGGGGATTTCAGAAGATTTCTGTCACACCCTGAATTTGGCCTGCAGCGCTTCTCCGTTTCAGGCAGACCAGGGAGAGGAGATCAATCTTTATGTGGCAGTGCTCCTCCTAAAAAATAGCGGTGTGACCTTTGAAACGGAATTGAAAGACGCGGACCTTTCAATTCAGCTTACGTTTGGAGAGAAAAATCCCAATCATTGAAACATGATCAGGAATAATCTCCACGCCTGAACTTCGCAATTTCCGTAACGAGATTGATGTTCAGGTCAGAGATGATTTCCTTCAAACCCCTATCCAGGGTTCCTTCTCCCCCAAGCTGGTTTAAGCCATGAAGCCTTTCCTCAAGATGGCTCACCAGAGGCTCAAGTGCTTCCGTTTTCACATCAGGGTCAGCCAGTTTGTCGGCATAATGCCCGGCCATTTCCAGGGCACTCTCAACCTCTCGAAGGGCCTTTTTTCCAGACGCGTCGGTCTCCCTTCCTTGTCCGAAGGGCTGAGCCGACTGAACATGCAGGACGGATGCGGGAGCAAGCATATGGTTTCCAGACGCTTCAGTGGGTTGGTTCAGCGTGTCCCGGTTGATGACCTGGTTCATCACTTCCTGAAAATCGCCCTTTGCTTTGGCCGAACCTGATGAACCCCTTGTCTTCTGAGGCTGCCGGATACCCGGTATATCATGAATTTTCATCTCTTTCATCCCTCTGAATTTGTTTCTTGAATAATCAACCGCTGTTTTCAATCCTGATGATTTTTTGCGAACTCCTTCCCTAAACAGCAACCCAAAGCGGATTTCAGGGCGAGAACCTGAGGGTCTTTTCCAGGTTTGGGTCCATTTCGCTGACTATAGGCTGCTGCTTGCGGCATAAATCAGCTTTTTGCGATTCCATCAATCTTGATATGCAAGTACACTGCCAAAAGAGGGTTCGAATTTCTTTTCAAAGGATTATCCTGTTTTTTCAATAGGTTTTAAGTTCAATGATTTCGATAGCGAAGAATAAATGCCAGGAGAGGACTGCCAGGAACGCTTTTCCGCAGGGAAAAAGGGAAACAATTCCCTCGAAGCCAGGCCCAGGTGGGAATATTATTCCAGGTGGCAGGAAAAACAGGTGAAAAGAGGATTGAAGACATCTGTCAAGCCCGATTGTAAAATCAGCAGCCCGGTCATCTTGCAATCATTCCCAGCGCTGTAGCCGTGATATCGGGGAGTGGCGAGACTTTTTCAGCCGCATCAATCTTAATTGCCTCTTTCGGCATACCAAAAACTACACAAGTTTCCTCATCCTGCGCTATTGTCCCTGCTCCCGTCTGCCGCATTCTCAAAAGCCCCGCCGCACCGTCAGCGCCCATACCTGTTAGTATGATGCCAAGAGCGTTTGCCCCGGCGTATTCGGCTGCGGATTTGAACAGGACATCAACAGAAGGTCTTTGATGGTGTACAAGGGGGCCCTGTTTGACATGAACGTAATAGCGGGCTCCGCTCCTCCTCAAGAGCATATGGTAGTTTCCGGGGGCAATCAGAACTCTCCCATTGATAACGGTGTCGCCGTCTTCCGCCTCCTTCACCTGCATGGCACAAAGGCTGTCCATCCTCTCAGCAAATGAGGTGGTAAACTTTGCCGGCATATGCTGAACCACAACAATTCCGGGGGCATTTGGAGGCATTTGCGTCAACACCGTCTTGAGGGCTTCCGTGCCGCCGGTTGATGCCCCGATGGCAATAATTTTATTCGTGGTTGAGCTCAGTGCCTTCGTAGCCTGAGCTGGTTTCCCTTCTGCGTTTTTTCCGGTCGCTCCCCGCCCAGTGACCTTTATGCCGGCCACAGCCCTGATCTTGTCTGCCAACTGCAAGCTCATGTCACCGACGGAATAGGACCCGGACGGTTTTGAAATAACCTCCAGAGCCCCGATGGAGAGCGCTTCCAACGCCAGATCACTGCCCTTTGAGGTGAGTGAACTGACGATTATGACCGGCAGTGGATAGTGGGTCATCAACTTCTTCAGGAAAGTAATGCCGTCCATTCTGGGCATTTCGATATCAAGGGTGACAACGTCCGGCTTCAACCTGACGATCTTGTCCCTTGCAACATAGGGATCGGGAGCCGTTCCGACAACCTCTATCCCCCTCTCCCGGGACAATTCTTCAGCGAAAACCTTACGGACCACCGCTGAATCGTCCACCACGAGTACCTTTATGGGCTGATTCCCTTCCATCTTGGTTTAGGATCCAATGGTTATTCTCAAGGCCAGTTGATGTTCGATGGCATTAAAGAGCAGTGTGAAGGCATTGTCATCCTCTGAAAAAAAGCCGTCAATGGGCTCGGCGGGCTCAGCCGCCTCTGGAATTCCCAGTTTGAAGATTGCCCCCTCATCAAAAAGACTTAAGGCCTTGCCTGTAATCATATTGACCAGCTCTTTCACGGTTCCCTCCATTTCACTTGTTCCGACGCCCGCATTTTCCTGTCCCAAAAAATCGGCGGTCAGCGATCGGGCGAGTTTAATCGGTAGCAAAATGACGACTTCCCCTGACATCGGCCCGCTGAATTTCAGGCCGACCCCCATCAACTGATCCTTAGGAGTCTGCGATAAACCCCCTCCGCCTTTAGATTCGGACAGTTCCAAAGGCAAAAAAAACATGGTCTCCAGGACATCAGAAATCGAGGTCTTCGTCGCTTCCTTCAGTGCTTCCCAACCCATTTTTCGTATCTCCAATAATGTCATTCAATTTTTCACGGATGTCTTCAGGGGTGAAGGGTTTCTGGATGAACCCGGCTGCTCCCTTCTCAATGAACTGCTTCACCATTTGTTCGCTTCCCTCGGTCGTGATAACCACAATGGGAATCGCCGAGAACAATTCATTTTTTTTCATTTCTTCAATAAGTTCCAGCCCGTTCATCTCAGGCATGTTGTAGTCGGTGACGACAAGGTCCACCCAATTGTTTTCCAAGATTTCAAGGGCACCAAGCCCGTTGGCGGCATCAAAGTACTCGCCCACGCTGAACCCGGAAATTTCGATGGTTTTTCGAATCACCATCCGCATGGGGGATGAATCATCAACGACCAGGATATTATACGCCATTTCACTCACCTTCCTTGTTCATGGGTGGAACCCCGTTTGCCGGCCATTCTCATACTAAACGCTGCCCACCAAAGATTCCACCTCATGAAGCTTTTCACCAAAAGAGGCCATCAATAACTGGATGTCGGTGTCCCTAAAATGCAGCTTCTCCATAACCTTTGGATGAAACCGATAGGCCAGGCCATCGGATCCAACGCCTATTCCCATTATCATACACAAGGTATCCGCGACATAGACAACAGCGATTTCCATGTCTTCCTCATCCCATCCGCCGTCCAGATGGTGATTCCGTATGATATTAATCATTCTATCGCTGAAATTCCATTTCTCAGCAATCAATGCGCCTAGCTCGGCATGGTCAATGCCGATAACCTGTTTTTCACCTTCTCTGAAAGTAATATCCTGTTCTGTAATGATTTTCTCGATATGGTCGAAATAATTCCCCACATGCTCACTCAGAACGGTCTTTCCGATATCCTTCAGGAGAGATGCCGTAAATACCAGATCTTTGTCCTTCAAATCCTTGGCATTTGCTATTTCTTTAGCCATGAAAGCGGAGACAACGGCATGCTTCCACAATTCGCCCGCCCTCAGGTCATATCCGTCCTGGGCCTGTTTCAGGTTCTCGTTGCCCAGATCCAGAAGCGCCATATCAACCACTTGGTTGATGCCCAGATAGGCGACTGCCTGATGAATGGAATCCACCTTTCTGGAAAGTCCAAAGAACGGCGAATTGCACATTTTCAGCAAGTTTGCCGTCAGCGCGGAATCGTACTGAATAATATCAGCCAGATCGGAAGCGGAACTTAAAGGATCTTTGGCAACGGCCATGACCTTTTGGGTTACCTGCGGGATAGGCTTAATATTATCAATTCCTTTAATTATGGCTTCTATATTATTCATATCTTTATGAATTGCTGGCCTGATACTTTGAGCCAACTCACTCCGTCTTGGACCTGAAGTTTAATGGTCCTATTAACGTTCCCCCCGACCTCCTCATAATCAATCATAACCTTGTTTTTCCAGAAAATCTTTCTCAAGGCCATATGGTTTCTCTTGCCGATATTGAAAAAGCCTTTCTGATCCAGGACCTGGGCGCCTCCTACCACAATGACTTTCATTCTCTGTTTTACCGCGCCCAGCTTATATGCCGCTTTGAACAGGTTGGGAATGCCCGTATCGGCAAACATGTAAGGGTTTTTTTGGGCCTTTCCTTTGTCTAGATTGGAGTCCGGTAGCATATAGTGCAGCAACCCTCCAACCTTGGCAACAGGATCGTAAATCGAAACCCCTATACAGGACCCTAATGAGTAGGTGATCAGGACGGAATCGATGTCGTGGCTCACCTTCATATCAGAAACGCCTACAATGATATTCACTTAAATCCCTTCCAGTTTCGTTCAATAGTCTTCCCGGGCAATTTCGAACAACCCGGCGACGTCAAGAATAAGCCCAACCCTGCCGTCTCCCATAATGGCGCCCCCCGCAAGCCCTCTGATATGTTTGAGGTTTTCGCCAAGGCTTTTGATGACCACTTCTTCCTTTCCCAGAAGTTCATCAAGCAAGAGACACATCTGATACTTTTCGTGTTCTACCGCAACAACGAGTCCTTCCCAGGGGTTTTGGTATTTCCCTTTGGTGCCCACAATCCTGTCAAGCCTGATAAGGGGAATGAGTTTTCCCCTTACCAAGACCATCTCCCCTTTTCCCTTCACAGTGGAATACTGGGCCTTTTCCGGCCTGAAGGACTCCAAAATAGCCAGCGCGGGGATAATGTAACGTTCCTCCCCGACCTTGACCACCATCCCTTCAATAATGGCGAGGGTCAAGGGCAAGTTGATGGTGAAAATGGAGCCCTGGCCCGGAGTACTGTTGATCTCAACCCTTCCCCTGAGTTTCTCGATCGCTTTCTTGACCACATCCATTCCCACTCCGCGACCGGAAACTTCGGTTACCTCCCTGGCCGTTGAAAACCCCGGTTGAAAAATCAAATTGTAGATTTCGGAATCACTCAGATCGGCCTCATCCGTGACCATTTTATTCGCTTTCGCCTTTTCAAGGATCCTCTCCCTGTCCAACCCCTTTCCATCGTCCGAGATCTCAATAATTACATTCCCTCCACGATGATAGGCCTGGAGTTGTAACGAACCATTGGCAGGTTTCCCGTTTGCCTCTCTGGTTTGAGGCTCCTCAATCCCGTGATCAACCGCATTGCGTATCATGTGGACCATCGGTTCATAAAGTTCGTCCACCACATTTCGGTCGATCTCCGTATCCTCTCCTCCCATGGTCAATGTTACCTGTTTTCCGGATTTTTTTGCCAAGTCCCTGACCAACCGTACCATTTTTTGAAAAGTGCTTCGAATGGGAACCATCCGCAGGGACATGGCCGTTTTTTGAAGCGTGGAAGTGATTTGATTGAGCTGGTTCAGGTTCTGGTTCAGCTTCTGATTCCCAACGGAGATCAGGGTTTCATTCTGCCTCAGCATGGATTGTGCAATGACCAGTTCTCCGGTCATGTCCACCAGTATATCCAGCTTTTTGGTGTCCACCTTGATCTGGAGATCCAGGGGCTTTTTTCCACCGAACTTCTTCTGACTGCGCAGGGCCTCAACGACTTCCCTAGGATCTGCCGATCTCTCTTCTACAAGGATCTCGCCCAGTTTTTTGTCCGGTTTCTCTTCTTGTTCCTTAAGGCTCTCATCAAGTTTTTCCTTGGTTATGACGCCTTCTTCAACGAGGATTTCGCCCAACAGTTTCCCGGAAAGGGCATCACTCCTGGAGATAAAGGACTGAATCTTATCTAAAAGCGGGTTGATATCCAATCCCCTCTCAAGCGCCGTGCCGTTTCTAAGTCCCTCCTCAACGCCCTGAATCATGCGTTTCAACATATCCACCGATTCAAGCACAAGATCCACCACGTTACCCTCAACCTTGATATCTCCATCACGAGCCTTATCAAGCAGGTTCTCGGAGCCGTGTGCGAGTTTGTTTATCTTCTCCAAATGGAGAAACGCGGAGACTCCCTTAATGGTGTGAAAGGGTCTGAAAATGGCATTGATCGCTTCCAGATTCTCGGGGTCATCTTCGAGATCGATCAGGTTGAGCTCGATTGAAGCAAGGTTTTCAAGGGATTCTGAAACAAAATCGCTTAAGATCTCGCGATCTTCCTCATTCAATTCCTGGATTTCTTCTGCGTCTTGGTTCTGAACATTCTCGTTAGAGTCGTGGTTTTCTGTTTCTTTTACATTTTCTTCACGAGGTGTGAGATCCGGGGGCCCCAACTTCTCGAGAAGTGGCCCCATATCTTTCTTGAAATCCTCCTCACGACTCGCTGCACGAAATATATCTTGAAGACAGCCGACACCCTCCTCCAAGGGCGCGACATCACTCTCCTCAAAAAGAATGAGTTTTTCAAGGTATTGCTTGACAGCACCAGTGAGTCTCCGAAAAACAGGCTGATCAATCTGCCCGGAAAGCCCTTCAATGGCATCAATGCTGTTCATGATCTTGCCCAGTGACTGGATATCCTCTCCATCCAGAGTCACCACCTCCAATGCCATGAGTTCCAGTTGCTTCCCGATAGGTTTTAATCCCTGAGACATTACTACAACGCCTCCGCCGTGCTCAATCGACTATGTTCACATCATGCCGGCCCACTAGTCGCCCAGGACCTTTTCCAGTTTCTCGCTGAAGGTCTCCGGCGTGAAGGGCTTCATGATGTAGTTATTTACACCGGCCTTGACCGCTTCAATGACATTTTCCTTCTGCCCCTCGGCCGTCACCATGACAAAGGGAATATCTTTTAGGCTTGCATTCCCCCTTACGGCCTTCAGCAGATCCAGGCCGCTCATCTTTGGCATGTTCCAGTCGGACACGATCAGCCCTACAGGATCCTTTTTCAATTCCGAAAGTGCCGCGCTCCCATCTTCAGCTTCCACAATGTTGGAAAAGCCGAGTTGTTTCAGAACGCCTTTCACAATCCGCCTCATCGTGGCAAAATCATCCACTATCAAGACCTTGATGCTCGTATCAAAACCCATCTAAGATTCCTCCCGGAGAACTTTTTTTTTCTTCCATCAACCCCCATAACGAATTCCAACGAATTCGCTTTATCCTACTTGTCCAAGGAAGCGAACATGAGAAAGATTGTCAGGTTCGCTTCCACCGAGTTGCGCATAGGATGCCCGCTTGCGGTATGAGTCGGCTTTCCAACTAGACATCATCGTGCCCATGGAGGGGCTACAAAACAATAGGACTAGCAAGATGCATACCAATACCGACATTCCCTGAAAGCACAGGCCTTCCACCGGCTTGACCTCTTTCTAATCGCTAAGAAGTCATTATTTTGACAGATTCGATCATCATTTTTTGGCATTCAAGCGCCAAGTTTCCTAAGTATTGTTCTCAGGTCGGCATGACGCCTTCCGGCAAAAATGGCAGTCGCTTCCATAAGGACCATTTCTTGTTATTCCCGGCAACCAAACTCTGATGAGTGATGAAGGATTCAAAAAATCCCCCACTGAGCACATACTCACCTTCCTTGATGGAAAATGCCATGAGGGGTCCTTCGTTATCAGTGGACTTGGATAGACACGAACTCTTGACAGAGAGGTCTCTCAAGACAAAACGTCAGCTTTTTGGCGACTCATTACCGATTCCCATTTTCAGCTGTCCACGGAGGCAGGGTGAAAGAGGGTTTTGGGTATCCGGTCAATCAATACGGGGAGATGTTGCAGGGTTAACCCCAACCTTTCCAAAATACCTGACAAACTGCTGGTGTCAAATCGCTCAATTTCCTGACCCACCTGAAACTTCGACATCAAGAGGTCCGAAAGGTAGACCAGGGCCACAAGGTTCTCGTCTTCAAAAGCCTTCTCGGGATGGTGGTGACATGAAATCACGTTGATCAGATTACGCGGCAGGTCCCATTTTTCTGCAAGCCGCCTTCCGATTTCAGTATGATCAGTACCCAACATCTGCTTTTCAATTTCACAAAACCCGGTATCTCCCTCAAGAGCGATTCGATAGAAAAAGGGGGCGTTTGCAGCCACATATTGATCCAACGGGATCTTGCCGATATCATGCAGGAGTCCGGCGGTGTAGGCGAGATCCATAGGGACTTTGCCGGTAAAAGCAGCAAGTTCCTGAGCGACCATGGCCGTTCCGAGTGCGTGTTGGAACAGGCCGCCCTTGCACAGGGAATAGCCATTTAACGATTGAGGAAAAAGAGATTCCACGGAAGCGGAGATCACGATTCTCAGAAGGCTTTTTTCACCCAGAACGATGATTGCACGGTCTATGGAATCGATCTCCATTCGAAGACCCATGATAGCGCTGTTGCAGAGATTTAGGACCCTTCCGCTGATCACCTGATCCATCCGAATTTCATCCCCTATTTCCTGCATGGAGTATTTGTCTTCCTGTATCATACGGATGACTTTAAGGGCAACCTGGGGGATGGGCTTCACTCTTTCGATAGCCTCATCTGCATTGAAATCCGTTTTCCTTTTCGAATCAGGAATTGGCGTTTCGTCAACGGGCCATGCAGGTTCGATAGCGGTTTTGAGTTGATAAAGATCCAGGCTCATCTTACGCCCTACATAACCTCCCGTCTCCATTTCATCGATGCGTATCCCGTGCTCTTTCATATGTCTCTGCACCACCTCTGCGGTTCGCCCGCCAATGTCCAAAGACAGATCTTGTTCGGATAAAGGACCGACCAGGGAACCACCGGCAATGCATGCCCTCACCCCCTCCTTCGAAGCACCCGCTTCTATCATGGCCTCCAGAAAATAGGGGATACCGGTGGTGGCATAGGTTTCGGGTTGAAAAACCACATCCGTCCCGGTGGGTTGCGGCAAAAGGATATGAAGCATGCCTCCCACGCATGCTTCTTGATCGACCAGGGTGACTCCCACGCAACTCCCCAGATAGGCTTCAAGGTCCAGTTTGCCTTTCTTTCCAATGACAGAGCTACCCGAAGGAACAATTCGTTTTTCCATTTACCATTCAGCTCCAAATCAATCAGTTTTTTTCCACCATCGGAGGTCCGTCGTTCTTCCCAGGCCTTCTATTTAATAAGCATAAAACATGCCATATCAAAACGGCCACAAAATCCCCTTGCCATGTTTCGCATATTGCGATAATGATTTTCACTAATCAGTTAATAAAACAGTATGGAGTCCGGAACTCAGGAGGAGAACCTGAGGGTCTTTTTCAGATGCTTGCTCATAGTGCACTTGGCAATTCACTCCTACATGGACGGCTATTTGGGGTTTACGCCTCCGGAAGCCTTGGCGCTCTCCAATGACTATCCTTAAACCCCAAACGGGCGTCCATCTCCTCCGGAGTGTTTAGAAAGTGTCTGAAAAAGAGCGTCAGGTCCTCATCCAGTACGTTCCTCATGGGCTGCCGTTTGCGGCATAAACCAGCTTCTAGGAAGTCATCAATGGTCTGGCTGTCTCTTGATGTTAAAGATACTCTTTGGGCTATTAAGGGGAACCCGAGTGAAAATCGCCCTCTGTCAAATCAATCCCATTATCGGTGATTTTGAATATAACACCGGCCTCATTCTCGATGCCACTGCCCTGGCCCGAAAAAGTGGCTGTGAACTGGCCGTTTTTCCTGAATTGTCTCTCATTGGATATCCCCCGAAGGACCTCCTGGAAAAACCCTCATTCATAGAGGAAAACCTGGCCCAGTTGAAGAAAGTCGCCTCGCAGATCCAGTCCATTTCCATACTGTGCGGCTACGTGGAACGTAATACGGGCCGGGTCGGAAAGCCCCTTTTGAACAATGTGGCCCTGCTCAGCGAGGGTACGATCGCCCGGCGGGGAGGGAAACGGTTGCTTCCCACGTATGACGTTTTTGATGAGACCCGTTATTTCGAACCTGCGGATCGAAGCCTCGTTTTTGAAATATCAGGAAAGCGGTTTGGCGTTACCATTTGTGAAGACATCTGGAATGGTTCCTTTTCTGGAGGAGCCCCCATTTACGGCCTGGACCCGGTGAAAGAACTGGCGAAACAAGGGATCGATATGCTCTTCAATATATCGGCTTCTCCCTATACCCTGAACAAAGAAGCCGTGCGACTGCAAATCCTCAAGAAGCTGTCTGCCGTCTACCGGATACCGACCCTTTACTGCAACCAGGTCGGCGGAAACGATGACCTTCTTTTCGATGGGTCCAGCATGGTCGTTGATTCAGAGGGTAGATTGGTCGGCCTTGCAAAACCATTTGAGCCGGACATGCTCGTCTGGGATACGGACCAAAGGTACGAGGAGATCCGGGACCCATGGCAGCAAGGTGAGGCGGCGATGCTTCAGGGTCTCATCATGGGGACACGGGACTATGCCATGAAATGCGGCTTTAAGCGCGCACTGGTAGGTCTTAGCGGGGGAATAGATTCCTCTCTTGTGGCGTACGTCGCCGCAGAGGCTCTCGGCCCCGAAAACCTCATGGGGGTGGCCATGCCCTCACCCTACACGTCGAAAATGAGCAAAGAGGACGCCCGGCTTCTCTCTGGGAACCTCGGCATTCGCCTCGAAGAAATCCCCATCGGCGACCTCTTCCAAGGCTACAAGGATGCATTGAAAACCCTTTTTGCCGGGCTTACGGAAGACGAGGCTGAGGAGAACATTCAGGCACGCATAAGAGGAAATATCCTCATGGCTCTTTCCAACAAAATGAATGCCCTTCTCCTGACCACCGGCAACAAGTCCGAACTGGCCATGGGCTACTGTACCCTTTACGGTGACATGAGTGGCGGCCTGGCTGTCATCTCCGACCTTCCGAAGACCTCTTGTTACCGCGTGGCCCGATATATCAACAGAAATAGGGAGATTATCCCCCGGCGCATCATCTCAAGGCCTCCTTCAGCGGAACTGAGGCCAAACCAGACGGATCAGGATTCCCTGCCTCCCTATGAGATCCTGGATGAGATACTTGAGGCTGCACTTGAACGAAATCTAGGGCCTGATGAAATCGTGGCCTTGGGACATGAAAGGAAGACCGTCCAGGAGGTGCTCGGCAGGCTCGCAATGAATGAATACAAAAGGCGTCAGGCCCCACCCGGCCTGAAGGTCACCTCAAAGGCGTTCGGGTATGGCAGGAGGTATCCCATAGCCAGGGGCAGGCGAACGTTTTGATGCCTCAATTTAACAAAAACAAACAAACCGTTTCCGGAATGTGTTAACGGATAGGCTACATGAGGTCATATGAAAAGGGGAGTATCATGAGTTTTCTGAAAAAAATACTGACGTGGGGGAGTCTCGCAGCCATTCTGTATGTTCTCTTGAGCTATCATTTTATTTTTGTAGGCAAGGATGTCAAATTATTAAAGAAATCACAGCTTACATTGAATTATACATTTTACAGCATCCCAGGGAAAACCAACCGAAAAATCATTTCCATTGATGCGTTAAGGAAAGACGGAATTGCAGATCTTCTGGTAGAGATAGGCAGAATAAGCCCGGAGCAGAGAGATATGTTTCTGGATCAATATCAGAAAAAAACAGACTCGGAATGATGATTTCGTTACGGGTTAGACCTCAAAATCTACCTTGATCTTAAAGACCTGAATGGCAGGCAAGTTCAGAATCTCTTTTACTCCGGTTTCTTCAGTGATTGCGTCCAGTGCGTCACCAATGGTGCTCATGTCTTCAGCAATAAAAGTGAACCAGACATTGTAAACATGGTTCCTGAGATAGTTGTGGGTAACGCCCGGGTAACCGTTGACAGTTGCAACAAATGAATCCAGTTTCTTTTCAGGGACCTTTGCAGCACAAAGGGTGCTCTTGAAGTTCAACCGGTTCGAATGGAAATTGCCACCGATCCTTCTGATGATCCCCTTCTCTTTCAATGCCTTCACACGATCAAGCACCTCATTTTCAGGCAGCTTCAGCCTTTCAGCCACCACTTGGTAGGGATGGGAAACAATGGGGAAATCCGATTGGATCTCATTGAGGATATCCTTATCCAATTTGTCCATGTTTTTCCTTTTTGCCGGGTTCATAGGCGCATAACGGTTCTTCCCCAAGAAAGTCTCCAGAACTCTCAAAGGCCCTTGCACGGCAGCCACCACAAACCGTGATGTATTCACATCGACCGCACTTGCCCTGATAACCGGAAAAATCTCTCAGCTTTTGAAAAACACTGGAGTGCTCCCAAACCACTCCAAAATCTTTCTTACTAACATCCCCACAGTCAAGCTCCAGATACCCGCAGGGCTGGACTGCCCCTTTATAAGAGATGAAGCAGAAGGCGGTGCCTCCAAGACATCCGCGGGTGACGGCGTCCAGGCCATACGTTTCAAACGTAACTTTTTCGCCGCTTGCATGGGCTTCCTGTCGCAATATTCGGTAGTAATGGGGGGCACATGTGGCCTTGAGATGAAGAGGCACCTTATCCCGCATCTTGTAAAACCAGCGCAAGAGTTCCTCATATTCCCGTGCCGTTATCTCCTGGTTCACCATGTCTCTGGCACGACCCGTAGGGACGAGAAGAAAAATATGGTGGGCCACCGCACCAAGTTCTACCGCCAATTTTAGGAGTTCTTCTGCAAGATGTACGTTGTGCCGGGTTATGGTGGTATTGATCTGGAACGGAATCTCCCGTGCTTTCAGGAGTTCAATGCCCGCGAGGGCGGCATCAAAGGCGCCCGGCACCATCCTGAAGGCATCGTGTTCTTCGGCTGTCGAGCCGTCCAGAGAAATGCTCACGCGCTTGATGCCTGATTCCATCATCTTTTCTGTTATTTCCGGGGTCAGAAAAGTCCCGTTTGTGGCCATGACCATCCGAAGTCCAAGCTGCGTGCCCCTTTCGGCGATCTCAAACACGTCTTCTCTCAACAGGGGCTCCCCTCCCGTAAGTATAACGATGGGCTTGCCGATCCGGCTGATCTCTTCCAGGATGCCCATGCATCTCGATGTGGAAAGCTCCCCCGGATAAGGCCCCTTCTCAGCAGCCGCCCTGCAATGCACGCAGTTCAGATTGCAGCGCCGGGTAACCTCCCATGCCACGAGCCTTAATTGATTTTTTCCATCACCGTGTTTCATTGTAAAGCACTTGAGCGGCCTCTTTGGCAAAATACGTCAATATCAGATCGGCACCTGCACGTTTGATGGACATCAGCATTTCCATCATTGCCCGTTCTCCATCAATCCAGCCCTGCATCTCGGCAGCCTTGACCATGGCGAATTCCCCGCTGACATTGTAGGCTGCCAGAGGAAGGAGACAGGTTTCCCTGACCCTGGAAATGATATCCAGATAGGAAAGGGCCGGTTTGACCATGATCATATCAGCCCCCTCCCCCACATCCAGATCAGCTTCCTTCAGGGCCTCAACGGCGTTGGCAGGATCCATCTGATAGCTGCGACGGTCTCCGAATTGGGGAGTTGAATCCGCAGCTTCCCGGAAGGGTCCATAAAAGGCGGAGGCATATTTGACGGCATAAGACAGGATTCCCACCTGTTGATAATCTTCTTCGTCCATTGCCTTTCTTATGGCTGCGACACGACCATCCATCATGTCAGATG
The DNA here is from genome assembly GCA_049282265.1 of Desulfatiglandaceae bacterium. Classification (GTDB taxonomy): domain Bacteria; phylum Desulfobacterota; class DSM-4660; order Desulfatiglandales; family Desulfatiglandaceae; genus CAYUCJ01. The sequence continues at coordinate 72,349 of JBAPTR010000199.1, forward strand.
GTGCTACCATGTCCGCTCCGGCCTTCGCATGTGAGAGGGCCTGGCGGGCAAGCAGTTCCAAGGTGGCATCATTGTCCACGTCGCCATTACGGATCACGCCACAATGCCCGTGGTCCGTATATTCGCAAAAACACACATCAGTGATCACCACCATATCCGGAACTGCTGCCTTGACAGCAGCAACCCCCTGCTGCACGATGCCATCATCGGCCCAGGAACGGCTCCCTGTGGAATCCTTTTTATCCGGCAGTCCAAACAAAATGACCGACGGGATACCAAGGTTCCACAGCTCTTTCGCCTCATCAACCAGAGTGTCCACTGAAAAGTGGTACTGGCCCGGCATGGAAGCAATTGGATCCCTCTTGGATCGTCCGGGTTTCACAAACAGGGGGGCAATAAAGTCTTTTACAGAAAGGTGGGTCTCTCTCACCATGTCTCGAATGGCAGGCGTTCTCCTGAGTCTGCGCGGTCGAATAAGCATTGTTCTCTCCTTGACACTTCCAAGGAACTCATAGTAGTAATTAAGTTCCTTTCTCATAGGATGCAGCAATGTGGCATAAACCAGCTTCCAACGAAGTTACCTTGTCCTACGAACCTATGGAAACGGATCTGAGAATCTTTTTCATGTGCTTTCTCATAATGCACTTGCAACTCACTTCTGCATGGACGGCTATTTGGGGATCACTCCTATCAAACTCTACGCGCTTCTGTGACGTACCGCTGAACCCCAAATCGGCGTCCATCCCCTCCGGAGTGTTTAGAAAGCATTTGAAAAAGATTGTCAGATTCGTTTCCTCTTCGTTGCTCATAGGCTGCCGCTTGCGGCATAAACCAGCTTTCAACGAAGTCATCATCGTGCCCATGGACGGGCACGCAAATCAATGGGGTGCATGGCAAGCCGTTGATTTGTAAGGAGATCGAAAATCACACTTTTCGATCTCCGTGAGTAAAAAGTCCTGAGGACCGGACTTTTTACGGTTCCATCAATCTTGAGGTGGCGGCGTTTACGCAATTTCACGCGAAATTTCATCGTCGGTGAGGTAGCAGGCGGGATCCGGGGCCCAGAGGTCCCCGGTGGCCGCCTCGGCGCGCACCCGAAAATTGCCGCCGCATATGTCAAGCCAGCGGCAACGCGCACATCTTCCTTTGACATATTTCTTCTTATCCTTCAGCCTAGCCATGAGCGGATTGGAGAGGTCCGTCCATATCTCACTGAATGGTCTCTGAAGGATATTTCCAAAAGAATAGTGTCTCCAAAACTGGTCCGCATGCACAGAGCCGTCCCAGCTTATGCAACCGAAACCCCTGCCGGAATTGTTACCCTCGTTCATCTGAAGAAGCTGCAGGACCTCTGATGCCCGGGGATGTTGTTCCCTCAACATGCGCAGATACACGTAGGCTCCGTCGGCATGGTTGTCAACCGTCAGGATCTCCTTGTCGATGCCGCGGGCATGTAATTCCTGTGTTCTGTCAATAATCAGGTCAACGGCCCTGCACGACTCATCATGATCCAGATCCTGTTCCACAAGCGCCGATCCGCGTCCCGCGTAGACCAGGTGATAGAAACAGGCCCGTGGAATATCATGGGCCTCCAGGAGATCGAATATTCTCGGGATTTCCTGTTTATTCATGCGGTTTATGGTAAATCGAAGACCGACCTTGAGCCCCACCTCCTGGCAATTCCTGATCCCCTCCATTGCCATTTCAAAGGCCCCTCTTTTCCCACGAAACCGGTCATTCACTTCTTCCATTCCATCCAGGCTCACGCCCACATAGGAAAGGCCGATGTCTTTCAATTCCCGGGCCTTGTCCCGGTCTATAAGGGTTCCGTTGGTTGAGATAACCGCCCGCATTCCCTTTTTGACCGCGTACCTTGCCAGCTGGATCAGGTCCGGTCTGACAAGGGGCTCTCCCCCTGAAAACAGGACGACAGGAACCCCGAAGGCTGCCAGGTCATCAAGCAGGGCCAACCCCTGTTCGTGGCTCAATTCCTGTTCGCTGCTCTTTTCAACGGCCCGGGCATAGCAGTGGACACAATGCAGATTGCAGGCCCGAGTCACGTTCCAGACCACCACGGGTTTCTTGTCTTTTGAGAATTGGAGCAGATGGGAGGGTAATTCACTGGAACGTCTTCCGTAGCGAAGGGCATCCGACGGTTCCACGGTCCCGCAATAGAGCTTTGATATTCCGATCATCGTTTGAACTCTTTCAAAATGATTACCCGAAGCGAGTCGAATTTAGTAGCAGCGGCCCGAAACGGGTTTCAACATGAGAATCTGATTGTCAGGTTCGGCTCAACCCCAATACCGCCTTCCTTGTTCATAGAATGCCGCTCATGGTATAATCTAGCTTTTTACACAGTCATCATTCCTGCACCTTGAAATTGGGTATGGCACCTCCATACTCTTGGCTGTAGGTACGTTTGATCAAACCATTAATAAAGGTTTCCATGTCGGTTACGGCGGTACCGTCTATGGAAAAATGCTCAATCCCTGAACGATCACGCACCAATTTGAGGCCATATTCCAGTTTTTTTGCCAGCCGGTATGCCAAAGCTCCCGCTTCCTCATTATTTTCGACGGCCTGTTGAATAATCTCATCAATGGCACTGTCTTCGAAAGACATACTGATCTCCAGGTTTTCCGGCAGTGAAGCCTCCGCAATTTTTACCTGTTGATACAACTCTTTGAAGTTTTCAAAAATCGCATCGAGATCAGAAGTGTTCTCCAGATACATCTCGGCAATAAGTAACATACGCCTGTCATATATTTCAAGACCGGAAACTCTGTGAAAATCCTCCGCCCTCTCAAGGATAAATACCTTGATATTTTCAAGTTCTCTCGATTTCGCCTCTTCAAACCTGGAAACTCTCATGGGATCATCAGGGTTCGCCAGGAGGTTATTAAGTTCAACCTTAGGTGATTTGACCACTTCCGGTGTGACCAGAAAGGTCTTAATATCCGTCGATGGAAGGGCCTTTTCAAAGGGAATGAGTACGCGCTCGATGGCGCTCACGAGCCCGCGGGCACCCGTCTTTTCCAAAGCAGCCATGGCGGCTATCTCGTCTAACGCTTTCTCTTCAAACTGAATGTCAATGCCGTAGGCCCTGAAATCTCGTCTCTTGCTGATAATGACCGGATTATTTGGATTCTTGAGAATCTGAAGCAGGTCTTCTTTTTTCAGTTCATCAAAAACGACAAACACGGGAAGGCGGCCCACGAATTCGGATTCAAATCCGAAGGCAACCAGATCCTGCGCCTTCACTTCCTTGAGAATTTCCCAGGGCACTTCAGTTGAACGCACGTCTGCCTCGAATCCGATTCCCTGTTGTTGCAGCCTTTTTCGCACGATTTCGGCCAGTTCACCAAAGGCCCCACTGACGATAAAAAGGATGTTTTTTGTATTGACTACGCGTTTTTCTTTTTTTCCCGTTCTCCTGTACTGCTCGATGGCCTGGATCTGAGAAATGGGATCGTGTGGCACTTTCAGATCTACTTCAGTTTCTTCCATGGGTTTCAGGAGGGCCCTCTGAACCCCTGTTCTCGAGACATCATGGCCGATTAAATTTTGTGAAGCGCCAATCTTGTCGATTTCATCGATGTAAATGATGCCGTTCTCTGCCAGACTGATATTATCGTCGGCTTCGTAGACCAGGTCCCTGACCAAATCCTCCACATCCCCGCCCACATAACCTGTCTCGCTAAATTTTGTGGCATCACCCTTCACAAAAGGGACACCCAGCTTCTGCGCGATGAGCTTAATGATATAGGTCTTGCCCACCCCGGTGGGACCAATCATGAGAACATTGTTCTTGATCATGCCAACGCCGCCCTTTCGTTTGCACGATGAGGGTTTTTCTGCATGTTTGATCCGGTTGAAATGTGTGCAGATCTTTGTGGAAAGCACGGCCTTTGCATCATTCTGTTTGACTACGAAGCCATCAAGGTAGCTTTCCAATTCTTCTGGAAGCAGATCAAAATCGGAGCATTGGGCTCCATCACTGGTATTTTGACCGTCATCGCTTTCGTCTTCCACGGGACGCGGCACCACGAAAGGAGAAACCACTTTTACGCGATTCCCGTATTTTTTTGAAAGGTATTCGCTCAGCTCCTTCTCAAGTTCCTTTTGATCAGGAATCTTGTTGTTTTCTCGCTTTTCTGTAAGGTCTGTTTTCTTGTCTTCCATGATGATTTCCTTTGAGTGTTGTTGGACGCAAAACCTCAGCGCATATTGTTCGGAAATTGTTCTCAGTATAATGCCTGTTTTTACTAGTTTTTAATATACGCATTGGTTTCGGGTATTGCAAGTCCGATAAAAGAGGATCAAATGCTCGCAAAGATATAACGGATCGAGGGCGGACTATTCTGTTGACTCATTGACCCGATTCTTTTAGATTTAAGAAAATCAATGATGAAATCGTAAAAAGCTGGTTTATGCCGAAAACGGGAGTCTATGGGGAACGAAGTGGAAGCAAACCTGACAATTTATTTCAAATGCTTTCTAAACACTTCGGAGGGGATGGACGCCGATTTGGGGTTCAGCGCGACGTCATAGAAGGGCGTAGGGTTTGGGAGGCGTGAACCCCAAATAGCCGTCCATGTAGAAGTGAGGCGCCAAGTGCACCATGAGAAAGCACATGAAAAAGATTCTCAGATCCGCTTCTTTATACGCGTTTAATAATAAGTGACTTCGTTGGAAGCAGACAGGTGAACGCAATATGTTCTGTCATTGAGACATTTGGATTTTACTTGACATTTGAGCTTTGACATTTGTCATTTCCAGTTTATCCGGGTTAGGGTTTCATCAACCGAGGAATCTTCTGTAATCAATCAAGAAATATTTGAATGGGGTTTGTCATGCTTTCAAGACTGGAAATAAGGCTTAAACCGGATCTGAGGGACGCAGAAGGGGAAGGCATCCGTCGAAAAGCAAGGCAGTATTTTGGGTTGGAAGTGGACGATATCCGGGTTATCCGGGTAATTACTCTGGAAACCTCTCTGAACGAAGACCAGTTGGAAAAAGTCAGGGCGGATATTTTTACAAATCCGGTGGCCGACACATCCTCTTATGGCCCCCTCGCAGGAGACTTTGATTGGCTCATATGGGTCGGTTTTCGGCCGGGCGTAAGAGATACGGCCGGGAGCACAGCCGTCGAAGCCATCGAAGATCTTCTGGGACAGAGGTTCGTTCAGAACGAGGCGGTATATACCTCCAGGCTATATGAAATTCGTGGCAACCTCGGGCGTGAACAGATGGAAAAGATAGCCAATGAGCTTTTGGCCAATGATATCATCCAGCAATGGAAGGTCTTTTCCGGAAAGGACTGGAATCCTGATGTGGGCATCGGTTACCCCGTCCCGAAGGTTATCCTGGATCACGATCCCCAAGTGACCACCATATCCATTGATAGTGATCAGACCTTGAAACAGCTTTCTGAAAAGCGCAATCTTGCACTGCAGGAAACGGATATCCCGGTTATCAGACACTATTTCCTCAGGGAAGATATCATCGAAGAGAGACGGCGTGTGGGGCTTGATCTTCCCACAGACGTGGAACTGGAATATATTTCCCAAGCCAGGAGTGATCACTGCAACCACAACACCTTCAAAGGCCTTTTTCATTATCACGATCTGGTTACCGGACATCATGAAACGGTGGACAACCTCTTCAAGACCTGCATCGAAAAACCGACCCTTGAGATAAAAGAAAAACGGGATTGGGTCATTTCCGTCCTCTGGGACAACGCCGGTGTCGCACGATTTGACGATGACCACTATTACGTGATTACAGGCGAAACGCACAACAGTCCTTCCAACATGGAGGCCTACGGCGGCGCCATCACCGGGATTGTCGGCATCTATCGGGACCCCATGGGAACGGGCAAAGGGGCGAAACTGATACTTGGTTTGTATGGATATTGTGTGGGACCGCGGGATTATGAAGGAGAACTGAAACCCCATCTCCACCCGAGAAGATTACTGGATGGCATTATCGAAGGCGTCAGGGACGGCGGGAACAAAAGCGGCATACCAACTCCTTACGGCCTCTTGCTATTCGATGAAAGCTATCTCGGCAAGTGCCTGGTCTTCGTGACGGCCCTCGGCCTGATGCCGGCGAAAGTTGGAAACCAATCTTCACACGAAAAAGCTGTGCATCCCGGTGACCTTATCGTCATGTCCGGGGGACAAGTGGGTAAGGACGGCATCCACGGGGTTACGGCCGCATCGGAAACATTCAGCGAACACACCCCCGCGGGCCACGTCCAGATTGGAGATCCCTACACACAAAAGAAGATGCATGACTTTCTCCTGGAAGCTAGAGATGAGGGTCTTATCGCGTTTATCACCGACAATGGCGGGGGTGGACTTTCCTCATCTGTGGGTGAATCCGCCCTATTCAGCAATGGCTGCCGAGTGAACTTGGACAGCGTTCCTTTGAAGTATGAAGGGTTGGATCAATGGGAAATCTGGATATCCGAGTCCCAGGAAAGGATGACCATAGCCGTCGACCCGGCGAACCTCGACCGATTCATGAAGCTCTCGGAAAAGCACTCCGTGGATAGCACGGTTATCGGTGAGTACAATGATTCGGGAATCCTTCAATTAAGTTACAAAGGAAAGGTCTGCGCCCACGTTCACATGGACTTGCTGAAATCAGATTTTCCCCAGTGGGAGTTTGACGCGGAATGGAACCCACCCGAGACCCGCGGCCTGGCCGAACCGGTAATCAGCGAACCTGAGAGACACGGAGAGATTCTGAAGTCCATACTGTGCCGCCCCAACATTTGTGCCAGGGACTGGATTTCAAGGCAGTATGATCACGAAGTTCAAGGGGGTAGCGTGGTCAAGCCGCTGGTGGGAATCCACCGGGATATACCGAGCGATGCCTGTGTCATTCGGCCGATCCTGGACTCCACCAAAGGGCTTGCCGTTTCCCAGGCCCTCAACCCCTGTTATTCGAAGATCGATACTTACCCAATGGTTGCGGCAACCATCGATGAAGCAGTGCGAAAAGTTGTGGCCGTGGGAGGCGATCCCGAACAGATGGGCGGCGTGGACAACTTCTGCTGGCCCACCATCCAATATCACCCTCGTCGAAATCCCGACGGTAAATACAAAGCCGCTCAACTGGTTCGCGCCAATTGGGCACTGAGGGACTATTGCCTCGCCTATGGGATTCCCCTGCTCTCGGGTAAAGACAGTATGTACATTGATGGAAACCTGGAGGGGCCGTTCGGCGAAAGAAGGAAGATTTCCGGCCTGCCGACGCTCCTCTTTACGGTCAGCACGGTTATTGAAGATGTCCGCAAGTGTGTCACCATGGACGTCAAGTTTCCAGGTGACCTCCTCTATGTCCTGGGCGAAACCCGCAATGAACTGGGAGGCAGCGAATATTACCAGATGATGCATGCCCTGGGTCTCAATGTTCCAACGGTCGACGCCAAGGCTTTCTTCCCCCTCTACAGAGCGCTCCACAGGGCTATGCTGGAAGACCTTGTCACATCCAGCCATGCGATTTCCCGAGGTGGTCTCGCCGTTCATCTGGCCCTTACCGCCATGGGTGGGGATCTCGGCCTGGACGTTCATTTGGATGCGGTTCCGGGTTCTTCCGGCCTTGAGGCTGCCCAAGTCTTGTATTCGGAATCTTGCGGTCGTTTCTTAGTGACCGTAGATCCCTCACGGAAAAGCAGATTCGAGGGATATTTTTCCGGGATGAGGTTTAGGGAGATAGGCGTCGTGACTCCTGTGCCCTCCCTGATTGTAAGAAATGAACGCGGAAAACCCATGATTGATGAAGATATTTCGCAGCTCAAGAAATGCTGGAATGAGCCATTTGGAGATCTGACATGACATCCGTAAAGGCATTGGTGCTTACCGGTTATGGATTGAATTGTGATTACGAGACGGATTACGCTCTTCGTCTTGCCGGGGCCGAGTCCTCAAGGGTACATATTAACGAAGTGATTTCCGGATACGGGAGCAATTTAGAGGACTTTCAAATTCTTGTTTTCGGAGGGGGCTTCAGCTGGGGTGATGACCACGGTGCGGGCGTCCTCATGGCGTCCAAGCTCAAACGGCATCTCGGGGACGATATTGCCCGTTTTATCGATGACGGGAAGCTCATCCTCGGAATTTGCAACGGCTTTCAATGTCTTGTGAACCTGGGTCTTCTTCCCGCCTTTGATGACCGTTATGATGAGCGGCGGACTGCCCTCGCCTGCAATGATAGCGGAAATTTTATCAACACCTGGGTCAAGCTGAAAATCAACACGGATTCTCCGTGTATATTTACGAGGGGTCTTTCAACCATCGATCTCCCCGTAAGACACGGCGAAGGGAAGTTTTTTGCCTCGGAAGAAGACCTCATGCGCCTTTTCAAGGATAATCAGGTGGTGCTTCAGTACGCCGATCCCGAAGGTGACGAGGCCCGGGGCGCATGGCCCTGGAATCCCAACGGCTCTCTTCGGGACATTGCCGGAATCTGTGACTCCACGGGAAGGGTATTCGGACTCATGCCCCATCCGGAGGCCTTTAATCACTCCACGAACCATCCCGAATGGACCCGACGAAAACAGGAACTTCTCCGCCGGGGGGAGGCCTTCCATTCTGAAGAGGGGCAGGGCATCCTGATCTTCAGGAATGCCGTTGAATATCTAGCCTCGACCCTGTAGGCTTCTGTTATTCCCTTTGGGGTTCCGTTCTAACCCGGATGTCTCATCCCGTTATGCGCGGGACTGTGACGAAGGAAATTTCTCTTGACCCACCCTCACCCTTGTAGTATGTCTATTTTTTGAAACCGCTTGAGAGGAGATAGTGCTATGAGTTCTAATATGAAAAAACTGAAACTTGTCCGGGCAAGGAGGTCAAGACCCAACAAGAAGAATATTAAGACCTCTATGATGAGGCTCCAGGAAAACCATGCGGCCTTGAAGGCCCTGGAAGAAAAGAGAGAGGACTGAATCCGAAGGGTCTTTCCCTTCAGAAACGTCTTTTCAAATCCGATCCGCTTCCCTGGAAGCGGTTTTTTTTGATCCCTTCTTGATGGAACCGTAAAAAGTCCGGTCCTCAGGACTTTTTACTCAAGGAGATCGAAAAGTGTGATTTTTGATCTTCTTACAAATCAACGGGTTGCCATGCACCCCATTGACTTGCGCGCCCGTCCATGGGCACGATGATGACTTCTAACTAAGTCGTCTCATCCGCCGGAGTCAAGGAGCCGAACCTGACACTCTTTTTCGGACCCTTTCTAAACACTTCGGAGGGAATGGACGCCGAATTGGGGTTTAGCGTAAATTCATAGAAGCGCGTGGGGTTTGGAGACGTAAACCCCAAATAGTCGTCCATGTCAGTGTTTGGTGCAAGTGCACCATGAGAAAGGGTCTGAAAAAGAGTGTCAGGTTCGGCTCCTCTTCGTAACTCATAGGCTGCCGCTTGCGGCATAAACCAGCTTTTTACAAAGCCATCCTTCTTTGTTGAGATTCGGGAAGTCCCGGAAAGGAGTCGTCATGAAAGAAGTCGTTATCGTTTCAGCCTGCCGCACGGCAGTCGGCGCTTTTGGAGGAACCCTTCGCGATCTCAACGCCGCCCTTCTTGGAAGTATCACCATGAAAGAGGCCGTCAGGCGAGCGGGTGTCGATCCGGCCCTTATTGATGACGTCCGATATGGTTGTTGTGTTGAGCCGGCGGATGCCTTGAATGTGGCACGCGTATCCGCCCTCATGGCCGGCATTCCCGACACGGTTCCTGCGGTGACAGTCAACCGCGTCTGCATTTCCGGGATGGAGGCGGCCGTTTCCGGAATGGCCATGATTCAGGCCGACCTAGCCGATATCATCCTGGCCGGAGGTGTGGAACACATGTCCGGTATCCCCTACTCGGTTCCCAACGCACGATGGGGCTGTCGTCTCCAGGATCATGTGTTTGTGGACAACATGATCCATGCACTCCACTGCGGATCCCATCTGATTCCCCACCCGGAGGATGGTCCTGTAAAAGAAGGCATGCCTCTCGAACTCTTCAAAGGCAAACCTTACATCATGGGACACACGGCTGAATTTATCGCCCAACTCCACAACATCAGCAGGGAAGAGATGGATGAAGTGGCCCTTCGGAGTCACAACAACGCGGAGAGGGCCACTCAAGAGGGCTTTTTCAGCGAAGAGATCGTACCCATAGAGGTCCCCCAGAAAAAGAAACGGCCCCCCGTTGTTTTTGACAAAGACGAGCATTTTCGCCCTGGGCTCACCATGGAAGACCTAAAGAAACTGCCACCGGCCTTTGTTCCCAAGATCGGGAAGGTGACGGCAGGGAATTCCTCTGGAATCAACGACGGGTCCAGCGGCATGGTCATCATGTCCGCGGAAAAGGCGCGTGATCTGGGCATCAAACCCATCGCCAAAATCCGCGCCGTGGGTCGGGGCGGATGCCATCCATCCGTCATGGGCCTGAGCCCGGTGCCCGCGGTCAGGAACCTCCTGGAAAAGAATCCGGACATCAAACTGGAAGATTTTGAACTCATTGAAGTTAATGAGGCGTTCGCCGCCCAATACATCGCCTGCGAAAGAGAATTGGGCCTCAATCGCGAAATAACCAACATCAACGGCTCCGGAATCGGTCTCGGGCACCCCGTGGGATCGACCGGGTGCAGAATCATGGTCACTCTGATCTATGGCATGAAGAAGCACGGTAAGGGCCTTGGACTCGCGACCCTTTGTGGCGGAGGCGGGGTCTCCATGGCGTGTGCGCTGGAGATGGTCTAATTGTTCTTCATGAAAGGTAGGCTAATGTCTTCAGGCGTTTTTCGATTCGGTATGCGATGTGCTGCTTCAGGACGGGTTGGAGTTCCTGCAGCACATTGGCGCCCAAATCAAATGATTCGTTCTCAGGCCACCATCCCGATTGAAGGCCTTCCAGAAAGTTCACGCTGATCGGACCCAGTCCCGGTGAACCGGCTGTTTCACGTTCACACTTGAGACAGGCAATCCCTCCTCTCGCACACTGAAAAGCAGCCCTCCCCTCCCCGTGATAAGGCCGCCCGCATCTGCAGCATTTGTCGAGCTGGATACGAAATCCTCCGAGGGTCATGGCCCTGGCTTCAAACAAGGCGCGAATAACGGCCCCGTTCACACCTTCATGTAATGCATTAAATACTTTACTTAACAATTTAAACATATTGGCATCCGGGACATTAACCGGAAAGAGCATTTCGGTCAGCTCCACCAGGTAGCCGGCAAGGGAAACCAACGTATAGTCGGATCGGAGAGAAGGAAAATTCTCGAGGAGTTTGCCGGAATGTAGAAAGTAGAAGTCATATCCCGGCTTGATGGAATATTCCAGACTGGAAAGGGAAAAGAGATCCAGGCAGTTGACAAATCGTTTTCGGCTCCTCCGTGCACCCTTGGCAATGCCCTTCAAGCGACCTTTTTCAGCCGTAAAAAAGGTGACAATGAGATCCGACTCACCAACTTCTCTGGTGCGCAGGATAATGGAAGGAGATACCTGTGCGTTCATGACATGATAGCCGGTTGGGCATTCCATACCGGTTTGGCTGTTTCAGAAGTCTTGCAACGAAGTCCCGTTATTCGCTGGAACTCAGGAGCGGATCCTGAGGGTCTTTTTCGGACGCTTTCTCATAGTGCACATGGCTCGGGGCTTCGACATGGATGACTATTTGGGGTTCACGCCTCCCAAACCCTACGCAACACCAGTGTGTACCGCTAAACCCCAAATGGGCGTCCATCCCCTCCGGAGTGTTTAGAAAGCGTCCGAAAAAGAGTGTCAGGGCCTGCTCCCGTTCGTTGCTTGTAGCCGCTGTTTGCGGTATGAGGCAGCTTCCTACACCGTGGATCTACTGCTCCCCCCCGTAAAGTTCCTTGATCTTGGCCCTGTCAGGGCTGCCATCCTTTTGAAGAGGGAATTCAGTCACGAACTGGACGTACCGTGGCTTCTTGTATCTTGCAATGCGCCCTCCCACGAATTCGATGAGTTCCGTCGCCTCGAGTCGCTGGCCTGACTTCAGACGGCAGACGGCCTTTATCCCCTCCTTCCATTTGGGGTCAGGTACGCCGAAAACCACGGTGGCGTCAATGGCCGGGTGCTCCAGAATGACTTTCTCGACCTCGGCAGGATAGACATTCTCCCCGCCCGGCTTGATCAGTTCTTTTTCCGCTTTTCGGCCGGCGTACCACAGGAAACCTTTCTCATCAAAGCGACCGAGGTCCCCTGTGTGGTGTCTCCCCCCTCTGAAGGTGTGCGCGCTGTCTTCAGGAAGGTTCCAATATCCCTTGAAGACCATGGGTCCCTTGACTGTTATCTCGCCCACTTCTCCGGCTGATACCGGCAGATCATCATCACCCACGAGTCGCACATCAGCTAGGGGAAACATTCTCCCAGCGGATCCCGGTCTCTCATTGTAAGAAGTGAGGGTGGCAAAGCCTGAGGTTTCCGTCTGGCCGTAGAGGCAGTAAAAAGTTCCACCGGTTATTTCCTGGTATTGTTCAATGACTTCCGGTGATTCCAGGCCCAGGACCGCCCGCAGGGAACTGATATTCCCTTTGGTTTTCGCGTGTTCATCGAGGATCGAGGAAAGAATGGGCGCAAAATCAAACATGAAGGAGACCTTGCGTTCAAGTATCAAGTCCAGTGCCTTTTTCGCGTCGAATTTGCTCATATTGACATTGACAGCCCCCGCATGGAAGCTGGAGGTGGCCATAAAAAGGCCTCCCACATGAAACAAGGGCAACAGGTTGAGGTGTACATCTTCATGCGTTAAATTACACAACCACCCGAAATGCATGTCAATGCACAGTCCATTGCCGTGGCTTAACAGGGCACCTCTGGGTCTCCCTGCCACGGCGGCCGTGTGGATAATCACAAATCCATCGTCAGAGGAAACTTCAGCAGGCACAAAATCCTCTCCAGCATCCAGCAGACTTGCGAAATCTTCGGGCCCTTTTCCTCCAGTGCCCATGGCAATAAAGTGCTCCACAGAAGGGAGATCGTTTCTCAGCAATTGAATGATCTCCTGGAACGAATCGTCGGCAAAAACCATTTTGGGTTCGCAATCATTCAGGTTGTATTTCATCTCCTCTGCCGAGAGTCGCCAGTTAATGGGCAGCACGATGGCGCCTAAGGCCGCCACCGCCCCGTAGATCAGGAAATACTCAAGGCTGTTCTTGGCCAGTACACCCAACCGGTCGCCTTTTTGAATCCCTTTCTTCTGGAGACCGGCAGCCAATCTGTCCACCTGTTTCTTGTATCCGGCAAACGTGATCGTCCTGCCGTCATCCACCTCAAACCAGGCGTCATAATCTGCGAAAGAAACGGCGTTTCGTCTGATGACGTCATAGAAGGTAAAATCGCTGAGTCCCATGTCTCAAATCCCTTCAAAAAATCGCGAAGAACAAACAATAAAAAAGGGTCAGGCCTCACTGCAGAATGCCAAGGCCTGACCCGTCACCAACACAGCTTTACTTCACTGTTCCTTCAAAGGGCAGGACCTTGACCATTCCGCCTGCCTTGAATGTAAAGGCGCCTTCGGCAACCTTCACTGGCACTGAATAGATAGGAACACCGTCCCACCATCTCTCCAGGGCTTGCCAGGCATTCCAGCCGCGCGCCTTCAGGGTGTAGCCTCCGGTTACGAGCAGGCTCAAAAGGGCCGAACGGACCGTAATCATAGTAGTACATCTCACCTGATCGGTCTTGCCCGCCGGCAGCCAGTATGAATCGTCATTATTGACGGTCACGACCTGGAATTCTTCGTCAAAGGCCACCGTGAAAGTTATCCCTTCCAGCAGTACGGGGTAGGGATTCGGATTTTGGATATCAAAAAGAAAGCTCATGGGAAGTGGAGCCCCCCTGTCCCCGGCCTTGCCTTTTGTTGGTTTGACCTTGCTTGAAAAATACCAATAGCCGTCATATTGAGGCACTTCAAATGAATCCAATGTGATTTTGGGACTAAGAAAGTTTGCGGCAGTGGGCTTGGTCTGCATACCTGCGCAGGACGCAAGCACAAACGCCAGGGCAAACAGTATGACGGTCAAAAGAACCAGTTTTTTCTTCATTGTAAAACCTCCCTTATTCAGATTCAGAACCAGGAATTCGGAAAGAAACATTCCATTCCGCCTTCCCCCTTCCGACTTGGAATTGGTTTCTGTTCAGGACAGCCACCTCTTTCTGCGTTTGTAATGTTTCACATCGCGAAAACTCTTTTTGCCACCCTTGTCACTGAGTCCCAGGTAAAAGTCCTTTATATCCTCATTTGCGCTCAGTTTTTCAGCCGTATCATCCATCACGACCCTGCCTGTCTCCATAACATAGGCATAGGGGGCCACATTCAAAGCCAGCTTCACGTTCTGCTCCACCAAAAAAATGGAGATACGCTGTTCTTTGTTGAGCTTCATGATGATATCAAAGATCTCGTGGATGAGCATGGGCGCCAGGCCCATGGAGGGTTCATCGAGCAATACCAGTTTGGGCTCGGTCATGAGTGCCCTGCCCACCACGGTCATCTGCTGCTCGCCGCCACTGACGAATCCGGCCGTTTCGGTCCGTTTTTCTCTCAGGCGTGGAAAGTAGTGATAGACCACTTCCAGGCCATCCTTGACCTTACCGGTCTTTCGCAGATGGGCTCCCACCTTGAGATTTTCTTCCACGGTCAGGTGCTCAAAGACCCTGCGACCTTCAATAACCTGGACGATCCCCATCTTGGCGATATTGGCCGCCTTATCGTGATGGATCTGCCGGCCTTCGAATTCAATGGCCCCATCGGTCACCTCTCCATCCTCCACCTTCAAGAGCCCGGAAATGGCCTTCAGGGTCGTGCTCTTTCCGGCTCCATTGGCCCCAAGCAGCGCAACGATGCCACCTCTGGGAACCTCGATGGAGACCCCTTTCAGGACCAGGATGACCTCGTGATATCGAACCTCAATATTCTTGATTTTCAATATGGCTTCTGCAGCTTCCAAGAGCTAAAGACCTCCAAGGAAATTAAATCAGGTTATGGTTACCATCCAAGCCATTCCTTGGCCCACTTCTCGGGCCAGCGTTTCTTGAGGTCCACACGCTCCACCACCTGGAACTTGCCGTTCTTCCATTCCTGGATCAGGCATCCGGTGGTGGGTCTGTGATCGGTCGCGGTGAAGCTGATGGGAGAGGCACCCAGACCAATATCAAAGTTCCTCATGGTCTCAAATCCCTTGGTCATGATCCCCGGGCCGCTCAGGTCTCCGGCCTTGTCTGCGCGTTTCAGGGCCTCCCAGGTAATCAATGCATCGCCCCAGGCCTGAACCGTCCGGATGAGTCTTTTTTCCAAGGGGATCCCGGGATTGTATTTCTTTGCCATCTTCACAACGATGTCCATGTTTTTGTAATTCTGGCCAAAAAACGCGCATGGTGTTGCACCCATAACGCCCTCGGCAGCATCACCTGCCAGCCGCGGGAGGTTCTCGTCAAATCCCCAGTTGTCGACGATCCAATCGGTGTTCAGCCCGAGGGCATAGGCATCCCTGATGGTTGCGGAGACCGACATGGTGGTGTTCCCGTGCCACAGCAAGTCCGGCTTGAATTCTTTCAGGGCCATGATCTGGCTCTTGGTATCAAGGGCGAAAAGCGATACATCCTGATCCGGGCCTATCTCGAAGCCAAGCATCTTTGCCTGGTCCTTGATGGCCTTGATAGGTGCACTGCAGTAAGGGGAGGCAAACATGTAACAGCAGGCAAATCTGGGCTTTCTCTTTCCATAGTCCGGCTTGCTGGGCCACTTCTTGTCAAACCAGGCCGTGATGGCCGCCCTTGCATTGGTGGAATAGTCGGAAGAAAAGAATAGGTTATACCGTGATTTTGCAGGATCGGTTAGATGCGCGGAATAGGAGGCGGAGACATAAGGGATCTTGTCTTTGTTAACGGTGGGAGAAAGGGCCTCGGTATCACCGGTCCCCCACCCCATGATAGCGACACTCTTCAGTCGCTTCAGGAGCTTATACTTTGTGATGGCCTCCGGGATACGGTAGCCATAATCAAACCAGGTATACTTGATCTGTTTCCCGTTGACGCCTCCTTGTTCATTGATGTATTTGAATGCCTCGGCCATACCGATGGCGTAGTCCTTCCCCACGTCGGAGGTGGCCCCCGTTGTGTCCATCATTCCGCCAACCCTTATCTTGGCAGCAATGACGTTCGTGCTCAAACCAATCAGGAAAGCCCCTACCAGGGCCACAATCAGAAAACTTAGAAGGATGCTTTTTTTCATAACAATCTTCTCCCTTTGCGGTTGTAAGAAAATTACAGTTCACAAATAACCCTTCCCACGCTCTACTAAACCCTTTTTCACCTCCTTCCTAGTAAGAAAATGGCCATAGGTTAAAATAGTTTTTTGCCTGCCACCAGCGGTAGGCAAGCCCATTCGGCTCATAGATCAGGAATCCGCAGATGGCCAGTCCGAAGGCCATATCCTTGATGTAAGCGAAATCCATGAGTAACTTAGGAAAATAGTCAGAAAGTGGGAGAACGGCTATCTGGAGCAGTTCCATGATCACCACCATAAAAATGGAGCCGAAAATGGCCCCCTGAATAGACCCGACTCCTCCGATAAGAATCACGCCCACCAGCCAGAGAGACCAGAACCACGGGAAATGTTCCGGGCTGAGAGCGGCCGTATTGCTGACCCAGAAAGCCCCGGCCACCCCGGCCATAAAGCCCGCAACAAAGAAGGCCAGCAGTTTGTACCACACGATATTGATGCCCAGGGCCCCGGCGGCGATATCATTGTCCCTGATGGCCACCCAGGCACGCCCCACCTTGGAACGGAGAAGGTTGGCCAGTACAATGACCATGAGGGTCAGCAGTATCGCCATGAGGTAGTAGACTTCAAAATCATTATCTACAACCCATGGACCGATCTTGATGGTCCCCGGCGGCAGGGAAAAGGCCTGCCCTCTCCCGCCGATCTGGCTGACATATTGTGTCAGGACAAAATCAACGGTGATGAACTGGGCTGCCATGGTCGTCAAGATTAGATAGAAACCCTTCACCTTGACGCATGGCAGGCCGAAAAGGACGCTCCACAAACCGGCTGCCAGACCTCCAGCGAGGATACTGAGGGGATAGGCCAACCCCCAGTTCAAAAAAACATGAGGCCATGGGAATTGGAGTACCAGCAGAGTGCTCGTATAGGCTCCAACGGCAATGAAGGCGGCATGGCCAAGGGTCAGCAGCCCTGCGTAGCCTATGAGCAACTGAACTCCCAGTGCGCCCATGGCCGTGTAACCCACCATGGTGGCGACCCCAACCCAGTAGTCGGGGGCCAGGACAGGAATGGCCACGAAGACGACGGCCAGGAGAAGGATCATTTTCCCCTTGATGAACCTGGATTGCCACCACCCCTGGTCGTCCGAATAATTCTGATGATAATCACCGCAAGGCAACCACACATTGGACATACCATACCCCCTCAGTTCAATCTAAACAGCGAACACCCGATTTTCACTTCCACCCGCCAAAAAACCGGCGGGTAGACCTTCCCCATTCCGCCTTCCCCATTCCGCCTTCATCAGACTCTCTCAATCCTCTCCCATCCCCACAGCCCGTACGGCTTGAAAAGGAGGAATACCGCCATGAAGGCGAAGGGCATAATCTCTTTTACACCGCCTGGAAAATACCGGTCCAGGTAGGTCCCTGCAAAATTTTGAAGGAGCCCGATAATAATGCCGCCGACTATGGCTCCCGGTACGGAATTGAGACCGCCCAGCACAACGGCCGGCAATACAAGAAGCCCCAGATATCCAACGGAAATGTTGATCCCGTTGATATTTCCCAGCAGTGCACCACCCACGCCGGCACTCATGAATGCAATGGCCCACGCGGCCGCGTAAACAAAGCGTGCGCTGACCCCCAGGGAGAGCGCCGCCGTCTCGTCGTCCGCCGTTGCCTGCATGGAAAGCCCCCATCGTGTGTATTTGAAAAAACAGACGAGAATAATGAGCAACACTATGGAGAGAATAAATGACCAGAGATACACAGGAGATATCTTGAGATATCCAATGCTTAGAGGCTTCAGCGGAAAAACGGGAGGGGAGAAGACCCGGGTATCCGTACCGAAAACAAATTCGATGAGCCCCTTAAAAAAAAAGGATAGACCAACGGTCACCATAATGACAGACAGGATGGGCTCCCCGATCAGCCTGTCCAGGAATATCCTTTCCGTCAGGAAACCAAGGACGATGCCGACAAGCAGGGTCAGAAGAACGGCCAGAACAAACGGAATGTGCATCTCATAAAAGGAATAGGTCACGTAGGCGCCGACAAGGGTCAATTCCCCCATAGCCAGATTTAGGACTCCCGAACACTTGTAGATGATTACCCAGCCGAGTGCCACCAGCGCATAAATTCCACCTACCAATATGCCGGTTGTCAAGGCCATCAAGAACAGCTCCATCATTTCCCCCTTTACCGCCCTTTATAGATTGATTTGCCGTATGCCCAGGTCGGCCTTTATCCGTTGTTCCCTTCCGTCCTCATAGGTAATGGTGGTATCCATATGCACCACCTCCACGTCCGAAAAGAGGGCGTCAACGATATCCTTGTATCTTTGTTCAACAAAAGCCCGTCTCAGCTTGCTCGTTCGGGTCAGCTCCTCGTCATCAGCATCAAATACCTTATAAAGGTTCACGAATTTATGGATCTTTGCAGGGCCGGGCAGGTCCCTGTTCGCCTCTTCGATCTGTCTCTGAATCAGGTCATAGACGGCTGTCTGCTGGGAGAGTTCGTGATAGCTGGTGTAATTAATCTTCTTGTCATCCGCCCATTTTCCGACAACGGCATAGTCTATACACAAAACCGCCACGATGAAGTCCCTCTTGTCGCCGACAACCCAGGCCTCCTGTACAAAGGGGCTGAATTTGAGACGGGTTTCGAGGTATTGGGGCGAAAAAGGACGGCCGTCGCTGAGGGTCATCACGTCCTTTGACCGGTCAAAGACTACCAGGTGACCGTCTTCATCGATAAATCCCCTGTCTCCCGAATAGAGCCAGCCATCTATCAGGGTCTTTTTTGTGGCCTCCTCATTCTTATAATACCCCTGGAAAACCGATGGGCTCCTGGAGAGGATTTCACCTTCTTCCGTGATCTTGATCTCTGTTTCAGGGATAGGGGATCCCACGGTATCAAACTTCACGTCACCGTCACGGTGTACAATCGAGATCCCGGCAATCTCCGTCTGGCCATAGATCTGTTTCAGGTTCACGCCCAAGGCATGAAAAAAGCGGAAGTGATCCGGGCCCATGGCCGCACCTCCTGTGTAGGCGTGTCTCAGCCGGGACATTCCCAGGTGATCTTTGAGTTTATTTTGCATAGAAATATGGGCCAACCAGGCGAAGAATTTCCAGTACCAGGGGACCGGCTGCTTTTCAAACTTCAGATTGGCCACCTTGTACCCGACTTTCGTGGCAATTTCATAGATCTTTTTCTTAATCCAGGTGGAATCGATATATTTCACCTGTACCTTTCTGGTCATTCCTTCGTAGAGTCTCGGGGGTGCGAACATCACATGAGGGCCGATCTCCCGGATATTTTCCTGGGCAGTTTCGGCTGCTTCCGGAAAATTAAGTGTGTAGCCCACCTGCAGGCCGCATGAAATGGACATCATCTGTTCACCAATCCAGGCAAAAGGCAGGTAGGAGACGAAGTCATCCGTGTCATAACAGGGGTCAACGGCCATGAGATTGTGCCCCATGGTCAGCATGTTCCAATGGCTCAGGAGGGCCCCCTTGGGGAGGGCTGTCGTCCCCGAGGTGTAGAAAAGGAGGCAGATGTCATCACCGTGTCCCTCACTGATCCTTTTTTCGAAGAGATCAGGCTCCTTTTCATCAAGCTCCCGACCTAGCGCCTGCACCTTCTTGATGCTGACCAGAAAATCCTGATGGTAATTGCGCATACCCTTGGGGTCGTCCCAGACAACCCATTTGAGTTTGGGGCACTGGTCTTTGATGGCCAGGGCCTTGTCCACCTCCTCCTGGGTTTCTCCCATAAAAAAAGCCGCATCGGAGTGGTCGATGATATATTTGACCTCGTCCATCATGCAATCCTGGAAGAGCCACACCCCGACCCCGCCTGCACAGATCGCCGCCATCTCCGCCCAGAGACCTTCGGGGCGGTTATCACCTATCATGGCCACCTTGTCTCCGGGTTTCAGCCCGAGGCTGATCATCCCCAGACACAGATACTTGACATTGTCGTAATAGTCCTGCCACGTGAAAGGGATCCAGATCCCGAATTCTTTTTCACGCATGGCCACCTTGCCGCTTCCATATCTCCTGCACTGGCTGATAAACAATTTTGGTATGGTGAGCTCCTTTGTAATTTCTATCCCGGGGCCGCTCATATGTTTCACTACCTCCTTGTGGAATACAAATCCTCTTCACCCAAGTAAGCCTTGACGACAGCCGGGTTTCCCTGGACCTCCTCGGGAGATCCATCCACGATCTTGTTGCCGAAGTTCAGGACAAATACGTTATGAGAGATATCCATGACCACTCCCATGTCATGTTCCACCAGGATACAAGTCACTTTCCACCGTTTCTCTTCGTTGATGTCGAGGATGAAACGGGCCATATCCTCCACTTCCTCCAGGTTCAATCCGGCCAGGGGCTCGTCAAGCAGGAGGATCTCCGGGTTGAGAGCCAGTGCCCTGCCCAGTTCCACCCTTTTCTGCAGTCCATAGGGAAGCATGTGGACGGTCTTGTCCCGGATACTTTCTATCTCCAGCAGATCGATGATTTCCTCTTCAATAAACTGCCTGGATTCAATCTCTTCCCGCCTTGTTTTGCCCACATACAGGGATCCGCTCACAATTCCAGACTTCAGGTGGATGTGTCTGCCGAGCCTTATGTTGTCCAGCACTGTCATACCGCCGAACAATTCAATTTTTTGGAAGGTCCTGGAAATGCCGAGGGAGGCCCTGTGGTAAGGCCTCAGGTTATTAATCCTGTTTCCCTTGAAGTAAATGTTGCCTTTTTGGGGCTTGTACAGGCCATTGATACAATTCATCATGACCGTCTTTCCTGCTCCATTCGGACCGATGATGGAATGGATCTCACCCTTTTTGACTTCAAGACTTACCCCCGCCAGGGCGGCAACTTTCCCAAAATACATATGGACATCTTCGAGCTTTAAGAGAGTATCACCCTCCCTTACCTCTCCCACTTGCACCATATGACGCGGCCTCCAATCTGAGATGACTTTTTCTTGATGGAATCGAATTCCGGTGGCATTAAACTGTTCTTGCGGCTGGTTCTATAAACAAAGACTGGTTTCATTCACTTTCCGAATATCAGGTTTTGAAATTATCAATTCCGCCGGGGCGGGTTTCATCGGTGAATCGGAAAACTGCTATTACGAATGAACTGATGGATATGAATGGCTCGGCCTATCTGACAAGCCTTCCAAAAAGAATGTTGCTGAAGAACCCGGATAACGATAACGATTCGGCCCTATGGATGACTGATTGTTCCTTTCCCGAAACAAGGTGTCCTCTGGCGGGGAAAGATGGCCTTTGCTGCCTGGAGCCAAACCAGCTTTTCAGTGCCTATACCCTTTACCGATTCGATCTCTTTTTGTCAATTAAATATTGTTGAGACCATAAAGTGCTCTGTCCTGATTTGGGGCATGAGGTTTTTCCCGCATTGGCCCAGAAAATACGCATCAGTCATGCCTGCGACAAAATCCCGAACCATTTCCGCCGAAGGGGTCTGCTTCTTGTAGGCGGGAGACATCCCCTGCAGAAACCCGCAGTATATGTCCGAATTTTCATTTCGCATTTCAAGATCTTCGAGATATTTTGCAAAAAGGAGTTGAAACATGAGCTGAATTTTTGGCGTCTGTTCCTTGACTTTCCGGTTTTGATAGATCCTTTCCTGATTGAATTTTTTCAAGGCCCTGAGGGCCTCTCCCACATCCTTGCTGAAACAAACAAATGGCTTATCGATGCTGTTGGCGACCAGATCTTCCACCAGTCGATAGACGATGGTTCCATTCGTATCGCCGAGGATTTTCTTGCAGTCTCCGGGAAGCTCCTCCCTGGTTATCAAACCGAGGCGTATGGCGTCTTCTATGTCGCGGCCGACATAACTGATGCTGTCGGCCATCCTGACCACGCAGCCTTCCAGCGTCATGGGCCGGATATCCTCCCCGGGCTCTTCCGACTTCCTAGCCATTTCACGGGCGAGCGTTTCAAAGTTCTTGCCTTTCCTGGGCTCCAACGCCTGTGTATGAATCTCGCCATCGTGGCAAAGAATCCCATCCAGGACCTGCAGGGTCAGGTTCCATCCCCTGCCCTTTCTCTCAATTTCCTGAAGAAAACGGACACCTTGTATATTATGAAAAAATGGTCCGATATGATGCGCTTCACAGAGTTCGGAGAGAAATTTCTCTCCATCATGCCCAAAGGGCGTATGGCCGATGTCATGTCCAAGCGCAATGGCCTCCACAAGATCTTCATTGAGCCCCAGAAGACGTCCTACGGTCCGACCAATCTTGGACACGAGCTGCACGTGGAGTACCCGGTGGGTGATGTGATCGTTCTTAATGAGATAGAAGACCTGGGTTTTATCGATGTAGCGCGAATAGGCCAGTGAATGGAGGATACGATCGGCATCCACGGCAAAGCTCTGCCTGTGGCCTCGGTCCACATCAGCCTCTTCGGCTTTTCGGACAGCATCACGGCTCAAACAGGCCAGACGGGATAGTCTTTGTTCTTCTGATAGATCCAGTGCAGCCCTCAGTTTTCTCAAAGATTCCCTGTCGTTCAATATCGTGGATCCTCCTTCTTGCCGGTCTCGCTGGAATAGACCTTCTTCAGTTCTTTCCAGATGCTCCTGCCTCGGTTGGCTATAATTCTGTGGGCCTCTTCCACCACCTCCCGGGACTGCCCCTCAATACGCTCATCCTGCGGCAATGGTTTACCCTCTTTCTTGTATTTCCAGCGAATGATGGAACGGGTGACACCCTGCTCAGCCCGCTCGAAAACCCGTTTTATTTCCTTTTTGCTCTTTTCATCCATGCCTGATATCCTCGATAAAATTCCACTTTTCGCTTGCAAAACTCACATTTTCATGCTAGAGATATCCGATTATGTTCAACGTGGCTTTGCCGTTTCTTGTACCCTATCGGACCTTCTGACGGCTTCAGAGCGACTCATTTCAGTTTCTGGTTGTTATCATACCAGGATAGATCGAAGAGCTCAAGGTCCTATTCTTCCTGCCCTGCACAGGCCCGTCTCACGGAGAGGAAAACCGATAGGTGTTCGACCGGCACTGCCGAAAAATTCACAGATTCAGATAGTCCCGGTGCCCATAGCCTGCGCGGGTTTCATAATTTCTGAATCGAGGAAAAACCGAGCAACGGAGATTGCAAAAGATTTCCAAAAGAAGGAGGATATTATGCTGTCTATTAACATGAAGCAACTTTTAGAAGCAGGCGTCCATTTTGGACACCAAACCAGGCGATGGAACCCGAAGATGAAACCCTATATCTTCGGCGCCAGGAATGGAATTCATATCATTGACCTTCAAAAGACGGTCAGGCTCTTCAGAACGGCCTATGATTTCACCGCCAAAATCGTTTCCGAAGGCTATCCGGTTCTGTTTGTGGGCACGAAGAAACAAGCCCATGATTCCATCGTGGAAGAGAGCGAGCGCTGCGGGATGTTTTTCATGGTCAACCGATGGCTGGGGGGGACCCTCACGAATTTTCAAACGATCAAAAAGAGCATAAATCGGCTCAAAGAACTTGAGGCCATGAAAAATGACGGCACCGTCAACCGTTACACCAAAAAAGAAGCGCTGAAAATGGACAAGGAACTCGAGAAACTTGAGAAAAACCTCGGTGGCATCAAAAACATGGATGAACTGCCGGGAGCTTTGTTCGTTGTGGATCCAAAAAGAGAAAAAATCGCCGTCAATGAAGCCAAGAAACTCGGCATACCGGTCGTGGCTATAGCTGATTCAAATTGTGACCCTGAAGCGATCGATTTTCTCATTCCCGGTAATGATGATGCCATTCGAGCTATTCGCCTCATCTGTTCCAAGATTGCGGAAGCCTGTATTGAAGGTCACAGCATTGCGGAAGAACGGTTGCGCGCCGAAGTCGAGCTTCAGAAGGAAAAGGAAGAAGCCGAGGCTGAGGCCGAAGTTGAAGCCAAAGCCGAAGCCCTGAAGCCTGCAGAAGGTGGAGGAAAAGGCCCCGAGGTCATTATCGTGTCCAAGAAAGAAGAGGCCGGGACCGGGGATACACAAGAGCCTGGCGAGGCTGTTTCCGACTAGAGGGCTCTTTCGAACAACATGGCTAACGATTGCCTGATGAGCATTAAGGATAGACATGGAGGGATTGAACATTGGAAATAACGGCAACACTTATTAAGGAATTAAGAGAAAAGACCGGCGTGGGCATTATGGACTGTAAAAGCGCCTTGTCGGAATGTGACGGCGACCTCCGGAAGGCCGTCGATTGCTTGAGGAAAAAAGGCATTGCAACGGCGAAAAAAAGGAGTGGGCGCGCCACGTCCCAAGGCCAGGTGCAATCCTATGTGCACAGCGGCGGAAAAATCGGAGTCCTGGTGGAGGTTAATTGTGAGACGGACTTCACAGGAAAAACAGAGGACTTCACAAATTTTACCAGAGACCTGGCTATGCAGATTGCTGCATCGAACCCTCTCGCCATTGATCGAGACCGTATCCCTGCCGATATCATTGTCAAGGAAAAGGAAATTTATGGAACCCAGGCCAGGGAGACCGGTAAGCCCGACAAAGTGATTGAAAAAATAGTGGAAGGCAAGATGAAGAAGTTCTACGCCGAGGCCTGTCTTCTTGAACAGCCCTTTGTAAAAAACCCTGACATATCTGTTCAGGATCTTGTTAATGAGTTGATGGCCAAGACAGGTGAAAACGTCATTATCAGACGATTTGCCCGATTTCAACTGGGAGAGGAGGATGCATAGAACATCCCCGCCATTCAAGCGAGTCATGCTTAAGTTGAGCGGGGAAGCCCTTATGGGGGGACAGGTCTTCGGCATAGACCCGTTGATCTTGAAATCTATCGGAGAAGAGATTGCCTCTGTTTACGCTCATGGCGTTCAGATTGCCATAGTCATTGGTGGTGGAAATATATTTAGGGGTCTTGAATCTTCTTCTTACGGCGTTGGGAGGGTCAAGGCCGATTACATGGGCATGCTCGCCACAATCATTAATGCCCTGGCCCTTGGAGAAATCCTGGAACGTATTGGGGTGGAGACAAGGGTGATGACTGCCATTGACATGATCAAGGTGGCGGAACCATACATCCGGGGGCGCGCGCTCAGCCATTTGGCCAAGAATCGCATAGTCATTTTCGGTGCCGGCACGGGGAACCCCTATTTCACAACAGATACGGCGGCAGCCCTGAGGGCCATGGAGATCGATGCGGATATCCTGTTGAAAGCGACGAAAGTCGATGGCATTTACGATTCCGACCCAGAAATAAATGCTTCCGCGAAACCCTTTCGCAGGCTTTCCTACAAGGAAGTCCTGGAGAAAAACCTGAAAATTATGGACCTGACCGCTGTTTCTCTGGCCATGGAACAAGGCCTGCCTATCAGGGTCTTCAACCTCGCAAAAAAGGGAAATATTTTGAAAGTCATTGCCGGAGAGGATGTGGGGAGTTTGGTCACTGCCCATTCATAAGGACTGTAGAGGAGAGGAATCATGAAACAGGAAATATTTTCTGATTTGCGTGAAAAAATGGCCCATACGGTCGAGGCACTTGAACGAGATTTCAAAAAAATCAGAACCGGCCGAGCCTCTACCGCCTTGCTTGAAGGCATCAAGGTAACCTGCTATGATACCCAAATGCCTCTTGAACAGGTTGCCTCTCTGTCTGTCCCTGAAAGCAGGCTTATCACGATTCAGCCCTGGGATCAGTCTATCATTGGTGAAATTGAGAAAAGCATCCTCAAATCCGAACTGGGTCTGAACCCCATGAACGATGGCAAGTTAATACGGATATCTATACCTCCGCTGACTGAAGAGAGGCGTAAAGAACTTGCAAAACTGGCCAAGAAGATGGCGGAAGAAAGCAAGGTCGGCATTCGAAATCACAGACGTGATGCCAACGAGATGTTCAAAAAGCTCAAGAACGATAAGGAAATTTCCGAGGATGTGTTATTTAAATCCCAGGAAGACGTCCAGAAAGCGACTGATGAATTTATCACTGAGATAGATCGGGTCACGAAAGAGAAAGAAAAGGAAATCCTGGAATTTTAGTGCCCGCTAACGCCTCGCCAACTCCGTCTGGGCCTAAACGGCAAGGGACATCACGAGCAGCCCTCGATCCCCCTTTGCAAATCTGCCTTACATCTGCATTGAGCCACGGATCCGGATATCACGCCATCAGATGCTTGCTGTTGACCATCATTCTTTTCGAAGGATAAGATAGTGTTCGATCCAGACAAACTCCCCCGTCACATAGCTATTATCATGGACGGAAACGGTCGGTGGGCCAAGCGCCGCAGTCTGGACAGGGTCCGTGGGCACCATGTGGGCGCCGAATCCGTCAAGGAAATTGTTCGTGCCAGCCGTGAAATTGGAATTCCCTGGCTGACCCTCTATGCCTTTTCCGAGGAAAACTGGAACAGGCCCAAATATGAGGTCCGCGTCCTCATGAATCTCCTGAAACGTTTTCTGAAAGGTGAAATGGATGAGATGCACAAGAACGGCATTCGTCTTCGTGCGATCGGAAGAATTGAAAAGCTTCCCGCGGCTACAAGAAATACCCTGAATGAGGCTATTGAATATACTGCTCTCAATCGGGACATGACATTGACGCTGGCACTGAGTTATGGGGGAAGACAGGAGATTCTGGACGCCTTTCGACACCTGGGTTCCCAGGTTGAACACGGGGCACTTTCCCCTTCAGAAATAACAGAAGAGACGATTTCCCGCTCGTTATATACCTCCGACATCCCGGATCCCGAGCTCTTGATCCGCACAAGCGGCGAACATCGAATCAGCAATTTTCTGTTATGGCAAATCGCCTATACCGAAATTTATGTTACGCCGACCCTTTGGCCCGATTTTAGAAAAGAAGAGTATTACCTTGCAATTGAAGACTTTCAAAAAAGAGAAAGACGGTTCGGCTTTACTTCTGAGCAATTGATGAAATCACATTTGTATAAAGACCACAGGGAGACGATCGATAAGTGACATGCATCTGAAACGCTGGCTCACCGGCATCATAGCCGTACCCATACTTATCTTGCTTATCGGCCCGGGACCCAGGTGGGCCTTCTATACGATTGTCTACCTCGTTTCCCTGGTGGGCCTTATGGAATTTTACAAGATAACCGCGCCGGAACTTCCAAGGATCCTTCAGGTCAGCATATACACTCTCACATTGCTGATTTTTTTCCTCTTCAAGAAAGGGAGCCTTTTTCTCGTTCTTGGGGTGTTTCCTTTTCTCGCCTTTTTCCCCATGGTGTTTTTCATGCTCACTTTCGGCCGTTCACAGAATGGCGCCTCAAAGAACCTGGGAAGCGTCGTCATGGGGCCCGTCTACATTACCCTTCCTTTGGCCCTGCTCCTGTGGATCGATCGGGCTCCTTCGGGTAACCTGTGGATTTTTTTCATGCTGGCCGTTGTATTCGCGAGCGATACCGGAGCATTTTACTTCGGAAAACTCTTCGGATCCCATAAGATGTACAAGGCCGTCAGTCCGGGAAAAACCTGGGAAGGAGCAGTGGGGGGTCTTGTGAGCAGTGTTACCGCCTCTTTTGTTTTTTCAAGACTTGTGGAGCTGAACCAGCGCGACATCAGCATTGTCCTCCTCGCGGTCTGCCTCTCCCTGGCGGAACAATGTGGGGATCTCACTGAATCCATGATCAAGCGAAGCCACGGCGTAAAGGATTCCGGCCGCATTCTTCCGGGCCATGGAGGGATTCTTGATCGAATAGACGGCCTGCTTTTTGCAATACCCATCATCTACGGTTACCTGTGGCTTTCAATGAAATGATCCTATCTTTACTATAGAAAGGCATTTCCAGGGCATTGCCTATGAAAAACATAACCATTTTGGGATCCACCGGATCCATCGGGGTACAGGCCCTGAAGGTCATAGAAAGACATCCGGACCATTTCAGGCTCGTTGCCCTTGGCGCGGGAAAGAATATCGCACTCCTTCAGCAACAGGTAAAAAAGTTCAACCCCCTTGCAGTGGCGGTCCGGGACGAAAGGCTTGCAGGGGCCATCGCACAGCGTTTTTCAGGGACGAACGCTCCCATGATTTTTTCAGGAACCCAGGGGCTGATACAACTGGTCCGGCTGGATCAGGTTGACACCGTCATCTCGGCCATGTCGGGCGCGGCAGGGCTCCTACCCAGTTTTTCGGCCATTCAGGCCGGCAAAGACCTTGCCCTGGCCAATAAGGAAACAATGGTCATGGCGGGGGATCTGGTCATGAGGGAGGCAAAGAGGCAAGGCGTCGCCGTCCTGCCCATTGACAGTGAACACAGTGCTATACTCCAAGCGCTGCAGGGACACTGCCGGGACGACCTGAGGCGTGTCGTACTCACCGCTTCGGGAGGACCATTCAGAAGTCACTCGGCGGAGCAGTTGAAAAACGTCACCCTGGAAGAAACCCTCAATCACCCCAACTGGCAAATGGGTCCCAAGATTACCGTGGATTCGGCAACCTTGATGAACAAAGGACTGGAGGCGATTGAAGCGAAATGGTTTTTCGATCTGGACATGGATCAAATCAGCATTCTCATACACCCTCAGAGCATTGTGCATTCCATGGTGGAATATCGGGACGGGTCTACCGTGGCGCAGCTGGGTGTTCCCGACATGATGATCCCCATTTCCTATGCGCTCACTTATCCCAGACATTATGACAATGACCTTTTCCCCCTCTCACTTGAAACCGTGGGAACGATCACCTTTGAGAAGCCCGACCTGAAGAAATTCAGATGTCTGGCGCTCGCCCTGGATGCCGCCTCAATCGGGCAAAGCATGCCTACTGTGCTGAATGCGGCAAATGAAGTGGCCGTTTCAGAGTTTCTGGCTGGACGAATCCGTTTTTTGCAAATAGCTGAATTGGTTGAAAAGACAATGGCACAGCATGTCCCCTACCCTGTCGAGGCAATGGAGTCCGTGATGGAAGCGGACAGGTGGGGACGGGAGAAGGCCGGGAGCCTGCTTTCGGGTCTTTGTTAGGAAATTTACTGGAAAATGGTTTTGAGCTGCATTATATTACACTTATTCTGTTCCAAAAGCGGTGACAAAATATGACATTTTTTTCTTATTATTTACTCCCCTTTCTCATCATTCTGGGAATCCTGATTTTCTTTCATGAGCTGGGGCACTTTATCTTTGCAAAGTATTTTGGTGTAAGGGTACTGAAATTTTCTCTCGGCTTCGGAAAAAAACTGGTGGGCAGGAAATGGGGGGACACGGAGTATCTCATCTCCATGATTCCCTTGGGCGGCTATGTCAAGATGTTTGGAGAAACCGATGACGACAGCCAGCCGCTCACCCCTGAAGAAGAAAAATATTCCTTCAGTCACCAACCTGTCTTGAAGCGTATGGCCATTGTGGCCGCAGGACCCGTGTTCAACCTAATTTTGGCCCTCGTTATCTTTTGCCTTTTTTACATTGGTGTAGGGAAACAGATCATATTGCCCGAGGTGGGGCAGGTTCGGGAAAATTCTCCGGCGCAGACCGCCGGTCTTGAAAAAGGAGATCTCATTGTCGCGGTGGATGGCCGACAGATTTTTTCCTGGGATGAAATCAAAGAGGCCGTTCACAACCGTGCGGGACAAAGGGTGATCTTCAAAATCAAAAGGAATCAGGAATCCTTGACCTTCACCGTTATTCCCGAAGAAAGCCTCTCGCAAAACATCTTCGGTGAAAAAATCAGCACAGCCCTTGTTGGCATTGTAGCTTCGGGAAAATTCAAGACCCTTTCGCTGACTGCCGGGGCAGCCGTCGTAGAAGGGGGAAAAAAGACCTGGGATATCATCAGGCTGACCTGTCTGACCGTGGTCAAGCTCTTCGAGAGGGTCATCCCCATCAAGACCCTCGGCGGACCCATTTTGATCGGCCAGATGACCGGTCAGCTCGCACAGCAGAGCTTTGTTTACCTTCTCCCCTTCATGGCGGTTATCAGCATAAATCTCGGGATATTGAACCTGCTCCCCATTCCTATTCTAGACGGCGGCTTTATTGTTTTTCTTCTCGTCGAATTGATTATCGGCAAACCCTTGAGCCTCAAGAAACGCGACATGGCCCAGAAAGTGGGACTTTTCCTGTTGATTATGCTTATGGCAGTGGTCATTTTTAATGATGTAACCCGGCTTTTCCAATAGAATCTCTTATGATCCTTGCCCTCAATACTTCTACGCTCCAGTTTAGCCTGGCACTGCTGGATACGGATGGGGAAATACTCGCGGAGTGCATGTTTTCAGCGAATCATAAGCACTTTGAAGGCTTTGTCCCGGCAATCCATTTTCTCATGAATGCCTCGTCCGGAAACGCTAAAGAACTCAGGGCCGTTGCCGTCTCTTTGGGCCCGGGGAGTTTCACCGGCCTTCGGGTTGGTCTTTCCACAGCCAAGGGATTGTGCCACGGATTGGACATTCCTCTGATCGGCATCTCAAGCACCGAGGGCCTGGCGAACCAGATACCTTTTTGCCCTCTTCCCATATGCCCTGTTATCACCTCAAGGCGGGGAGAAGTCTTTACGGCCCTTTTCGAAAGGGATGAGCAGAATGTTATGAAAAGGCTCATGGAAGACAGGAGCGCGCGCTTCGATGCCCTGCCCTCGCTCTTTCCTGAAGACGTGGTTTTCATCGGAAATGATTTCAGGCAACAGGCCCCGACCCTGCGGCATCTTTTTGGTTCAAAGACTGTTCTGGCACCGCCGCACCATTGGTATCTCAGAGGAGCGTCCATAGGTCATCTGGGTGCAATCCGGCTGCAAAAGGGGGATCTGGACGACCCAAGAAATCTCTCTCCCGCCTATTTCAGGCCACCGGATATTCGCCCCAATCCCCATCCTCTGCTGAGAGACACCACCCATGAAGCAGGCGCCAACCATGGCCGATGAGACTCCCTGCGGAAAACCACGAGGCTTCCCGGGGGAAAACCCTTTGCATTCATAATTGCAACTGAAATGAGACGATGAATTTGGATCTGTCCTATGGCATTGACAAATATGCATAAGACGTACTATCTTTCAGCCAGTGAGCAAAGTCCGGAGGGCAGGTTTATACGATTGCCGACATGAATCTCTCGCGTGTAAATAACAAATGGCCGGTGGCCAGGGAGGGCTTGCCCTTCATCCTGACGGGCATCCTGCTCACGGTCCTTTTCTCTGTCTTCGGCTGGCATATACCGACCTTTTTCTTGGGGTTCATGACGATTTTCGTCATCTACTTTTTTCGAGACCCCGGTCGAACCTGTAGCTGCCCGGAGGATGAGGTTGTCGCTCCGGCGGACGGTCGGATCGTAAAGATCCAGGAAATTGAAGATGAAACGAATCCCCTGGGAGAACCGGCGATTCTTGTCAGCATCTTCATGAACCTGTTCAATGTGCACGTCAATCGTGTTCCGGTTTCAGGCACTATAGAGAAGGTAGACTACCATCCGGGAAAGTTTTTTTCAGCCAATCTGGACAAGGCTTCGTTACTCAATGAGCGTAACTGCCTTATCCTCGAGACCCGGACCTCCAGGCGCATTGCCGTAACCCAGATTGCCGGCCTCGTGGCCAGACGAATCGTTTGCTGGGCAGGAAAAGGAGACCGTTTTGAGACGGGCCAGAGATTTGGGCTCATTCGGTTTGGATCCAGACTGGATGTCCACCTGCCTAAGAACAGCGAAGTGACAGTCCGAATGGGTCAAAAGGTCAAGGCGGGCCAAACCGTTATAGGAAGACTGACATGAAAAGAAAAAGACGACCAAGAAGAAGAAAAAGGGGTATCTACCTGCTGCCGAATTTATTTACTTCGGCCAGTCTTTTTGGTGGATTTTATGCCATTATTGCCGCTATCCAGGGGGAATTTCCACTAGCAGCAACAGCCATACTCATCTCTTGTGTCTTTGATGCCCTAGACGGTAAGATTGCCCGTTATACGCAGACTTCCAGCCGGTTCGGGAGTGAATATGATTCCCTTTCAGACATGGTTGCCTTTGGGATAGCCCCCGGCATCCTGGTATTTCTATGGGCACTCAAACCCTTTGGGCGGCTTGGCTGGCTTGCCTCTTTCATGTATGTGGTGTGTGGGGCACTCCGTCTGGCCCGATTCAATGTGCAGAAAGATACCATGGAAATGAATTATTTCAAGGGACTTCCAATCCCCGGGGCTGCGAGTCTGATCGCCTCACTGGTTCTCTTCGCCACGGCAATGGGAGGCATACCGGTTGGATCAAAGCATATCCTCATCATCACACTCACCTATGTGCTTTCGTTCCTCATGGTCAGTACCGTTGATTATCCCAGTTTCAAGGGCCTGGAGTTTAAGAGTCGAAAGTCTTTCAACGTCCTCGTTTCCATCATACTGATAGCCGTTGTCATCGCCTACAAGCCAAAAGTGATGCTTTTTTTCGTCCTTGCCGCCTACACGCTGTCCGGTCCGGTCATCACCTTGTATCGGCTCAAGGCCAAACGGGCTGAAAAAAATAGGGCCGCTGAAGAAAGGGCTCGCACCGCTGCCAAGGAACTGAAGAGCGCAGCTGAAAATGGAGCCCCCCGGTAGCAACCGTCATGAGGATAACCGGCGGGCAGGCCAGAGGGAGGTTGCTGGCATCTCTGAAAGGGTTGGATATTCGGCCGACCTCTGATCGCGTCAGGGAGGCCATTTTCGATCTTATCGGTCATGAGATGGAGGGGAGGATTGTCCTTGATCTTTTCGCAGGCACGGGAAGTCTTGGGCTGGAGGCCCTCAGTCGTGGTGCCTCCACGGCATTTTTTGCGGATTATTCCCAAAAGGCTCTCACCATGATAAGAAAGAATATCGCCCTGTGTGACTTCGAGCATTGTAGCAGGGTCGTCAAAAGGGATTTGACGAGAGGCCTTCCGAAAGCATACCCTTTCCTGAAGAAAACTTTTCATCTTGTTTTCATGGATCCACCCTATAGTAAGGGTTTCATACCCATGGTCCTTCAAAATCTGAGCACATCGCCGTCCCTCGCTGCACAATGTCTGATCGTGGCGGAATCTTCAAAGAATGAACAGCCCCTCTCACGAGTGGGTCCTATTTCCATGCGTGACACCCGATCCTATGGAGATACCAGAATCACCATCTATTCTTACGAGGTCAAAAAATGAGCCAAAAATGTGCAATCTACCCTGGATCCTTCGACCCCATCACAAACGGTCACTTGAGCATTGTTGATCGCGCTCTGACGATATTCGATAAACTTACTATTGCTATTCTCACCAATCCACAAAAGGAACCTCTTTTTTCCGTCAAAGAACGGATAGACATGATAAAAGAAAGTCTGAAGGGCTCGCCCAATGTGGAGGTGGATACATTTGGCGGGCTGCTGGTGGACTATGCCATTGAAAAAAAGGCCAATGTCATATTGAGGGGCTTGAGGGCGCTCTCTGATTTCGAATATGAATTTCAGATGGCCCTCATGAACAGGAAATTAAACCGGGAAGTCCAATCCCTGTTTCTGATGACCGACTACAAATGGTTCTATATCAGTTCAACCATTATCAAAGAGGCCGCAGGCCTCGGGGGAGACATCAGTGGACTGGTCCCGAAAATTGTCGAGAAAAGACTCAAAGAAAAATTTCGAGATGCAAAAAATACTTGACACATTCGTCGCCATAAGACATAGTGCTCGGACAATAGATTGAAATGAATGGGCATTTTTGCCAAAAGCGTTGGATGAGGAGGATAAAAGGTGGCCCTGACGAAAGAAAAGCTCATTAACAACATTTATCATCAGGTTGGTCTCAGCAAGAGCCATTCCAGGCTTGTCGTCGAAACGCTTTTTGAAATACTGAAGCAGACTCTGGAGCGAGGAGAAGACCTCCTGATCAGTGGTTTTGGCAAGTTTGCTGTCAAGGAGAAATCCGCCAGGAGGGGAAGAAACCCACAGACCACTGAGGACCTCCAGCTGAGAGCCCGACGGGTAGTTGTTTTCAAAACCTCTGGAGTTTTGCGGAACAAAATCAATCGAAATTCTAAAGGCTGACAATAAAGGCCTCTTCGAACCCAAGCCTTTCCAATTTTTTCTCAATTTCCGTGGCCTTCTGCAAGGTATTTGACCGACTAACCCTTAAGCGGTAAAGGGCCGATCCACCTGGGGGTTCGTAAATTTCAACCCTTACGTAATCATAGATCACCTTGAGCCGTCTGGCGAGCCTCAATGCATTTTCTTTTTGGCGAAACGCCCCTATTTGCACCGTAAAATCCCCTTTTTCAAGGTCCCTGGCCTCGACCACCGGTTCTTTTCCAAACCGTGAATCATGCTCTCCCACCTGTCTTGCCAGTGCCTCGACCCGCACCCTCCCGACACCCGGCCCAACCAGACCGATATCCTTGGCCGCCGCGTAGGAAAGGTCGATGATTCTCCCCTTGATGAAGGGGCCGCGATCGTTAACCCTGGCCACGGTCTGTTTTCTGTTTCTCAGATTCAGGACTCTCACATAGGTTCCCAGGGGCAGGGTCTTGTGGGCTGCGGTCTTTTGATACATGTCATATGTCTCGCCACTGGCCGTAGGTCGGCCATGAAATTTTCGCCCGTACCAGGATGCTTGACCTGTCTGGACGAACCCTTGGGAGTGGGGAAGTGGATAGTACCGCTCTCCATTGATCACATAGGGCCTGAAACCCGGACCCAGCTTTCCCGGCGGGATAACCACCGTTTTCTCCGGAGTCGGGGGCCATTTGACGTTTTCACTGGGCCCGGTGCAGGAGGCGGCAGCGCATAGCATGAGCAAAAGCAGTGAAAAAAGAAGTCTATTCACATCTATTCTCCTCGGTAACGTGGGTATCATGTGAGCATATCACGGACGATATTACCAGAGGCACCATATTTTTCAACCCTGTTTCTCATATGGGGAGATCCATCCGTCCCTTTTCGATTTTTCTTGACACTTTCTCGTATTTTTTCTATCTTCACATCATAACTATATTGTAACTATAATGTAGTTATTATCGCGTGAACATCTCTTGAAAGTGAATGGTTGAAGACTCATTAAAGAGAGGATAACTCATGAGACTTGAAAACAAAATTGCATTGGTAACGGGAAGCAGCCGTGGCGTCGGAAGGGCCGTTGCATTGGGTTTTGCCGGAGAAGGCGCACACGTGGTGATCAACTACACCTCCAATGAAAAAGCAGCCGGTGAAGTTGTCGATGCCATAGAACAAAGGGGCTGCAAGGCCATAGCCCTGAAAGCCGATGTCGCAAAGAAAGAGGAAGTCGAAAATCTTGTGGAACAGGCTGTGAAGACCTTTGGAAGGATAGATGTTCTCGTCAACAATGCCGGTTTCACCCGTCCTTCCATGATGTTGAAGATGACTGAGGAACAGTGGGACCAGGTGGTGGACATCCACCTCAAAGGGGCCTTTCTCTGCAGCCAGGCCGTGGGAAGGCATATGAAGGAACAACAGAGCGGCAAAATCATCAATGTCACCTCCGTGGCCGGTCTGGTGGGTACGGTGGGCCAGGCCAACTACAGTGCGGCAAAAGGCGGTATTATCAGTCTGACCAAATCCATGGCCAGGGAACTTGCCAGATACGGCGTATGTGTCAACGTCATTTCCCTAGGGATAGTGGCGACTGATATGACCGAAAAGATCCGTACGGATGAAAAACTCAAGGAAATCTATATGAACCGGATCCTGTTGAAACGCTTTGCGGAGCCGGATGATATTTCGCCCGCCTTCGCATTTTTCGCCTCTGACGAAAGCAGTTATATCACCGGCCAGCTCCTTTGTGTGGACGGTGGCTATGGGATGATTTGAGATATTCAACATAAATATTCATGAATATTAGGGAGGACAAAATGGGAACACTACCTGACAAGATACTCACCTGGCAAATGGTCCAACCCACCATGCGTGATCGAGAGACCGGGGAAGTAACCCCCGGGAAAATGGAAAAGGCGGAAATCCCGTTACCGGGATTGGCCCCCGGTGAAGTGCTGGTAGAAGTCGCCGGCTGCGGCGTCTGTCATACGGATCTCGGATATTTCTACGACGGGGTGCCGACGGTCTCCAAACCGCCCCTCACTCTGGGCCATGAAATCGCAGGGACAGTGGTGGCCGGCGACGAGGCCTGGATGGGCAAAGAGGTGATTATTCCGGCCGTCATGCCCTGTCGCAAATGTATCCTCTGCAAGACGGGGCTTGGCAATAGATGCCTGGCCCAGAAGATGCCCGGAAACAGCCTGGGACTTTACGGGGGATTTTCCAGCCACATCCCTGTTCCGAGCATTGATCTCTGTGAAGTCAAAGATCGGGGGGATATGCCCCTTGCCCACCTGGCCGTGGTTGCCGATGCCGGCACCACGCCATACCAGGCCGCCAAAAGGGCCGATCTACAACCCGGCGACAATGTTGTTGTCATAGGGATAACAGGCGGTGTGGGTCAGTACATGGGGCAAGTTGCAAAGGCCCTGGGTGCGAAGACGGTGGTGGGAATTGCCCGTAATCAGGAAAAACTTGACCGGGCACTGCAATACGGTGCGGATTTTGTGATCAACTCCACCGATAAGGATGCACGGGCCATCTCCAAGGAATTCAAAGGGTTGTGCAAGGGGAAGGGCCTTCCCAACTTTGGATGGAAGATCTTCGAGGTAACGGGCGTGAAACCCGGCCAGGAAATTGGACTCTCTCTCCTGAGCTTCACCGGAAAGTTGATCGTCGTAGGTTTTGGCCTGGCCAAGACGGAATACGCCATCGGTCGCCTCATGGCCTTTAACGCGGATATCCTCGGCACCTGGGGATGCCTGCCGGAATATTATCCCATCGTCATGGATATGGTCCTGAGCAAGAAGATCGATATTGGACCCTTTGTAGAGACAAGGCCCATGAGTTCCATTGTGGAAACCTTTGAAGAAGTGCACAAAGCGGGGTCCCCGGCCAAGCGCATCGTCCTGACACCGGATTTCTAGTCGATTGCTCTTGGAAACACCCGTTTAGAATCGCAGGACAAGGTGTTTTTCCGTACCAAGTTGTCGGAAAACCCGATAGCCGCCGTTGGCGGCATACTCAAAAGAAATAAAGGAGGATAAGATCATGAGTTTGGAATGGATGCCGAGAGATAATGAAAAAAAAGATCACTTGCTGCACACAGAAGTTCACTGGGGGACCGAGCCACCGTGCGTGGTGTACGAGAAGAAACCCCTGATGGACCCAAAAGGCAACGCGGTGGAAGGCCTTTACGTGGCCTGGATCCGCCTCAACAACCCGAAACAATATAATTCCTACACCACCGAGATGGTGAAAGGCGTCATCGCCGGTTTTGAGAACGCCTCGCTGGATAGGAGTGTTGTTTCAGTCGTTTTTACCGGTACCGGGCCCTACTCCTTCTGCACGGGCGGAAACACCAGGGAATACAGCGAATTCTACAGCCTCCGATCTGATGAGTACGGACAGTACATGGAACTTTTCAACCACATGGTGGATTCAATCCTCGCGTGCAAGAAACCCGTCATCTGCCGGGTAAACGGCATGAGGGTAGCCGGTGGTCAGGAGATCGGGATGGCATGTGATATCGCCATTTCCTCCGATCTGGCCATCTTTGGTCAGGCCGGACCGCGACATGGCTCCGCCCCTGACGGCGGATCATCCGATTTTCTCCCCTGGTATCTGAGCATTGAAGATGCCATGTGGAACTGCGTCTCCTGTGAAATGTGGTCCGCTTATAAAATGAAGGCCAAGACCCTCATAAGCAAGGTGGTCCCTGTGATGAAGGTTGATGAGAAATGGGTAAGGAACCCCATGATCATTACCGACAAGTATGTGGAAGATGGTGAGATTGTCTACGGCGAATTCAAAAGCGGCGACGAGATGAAAGAGGCACGGACCTTTGTGAAGGAAAATCAGCCCAACGCAAATTTCGAACTCCTCGACAAGGAAGTGGACAAGATCGTGTGGACATTTGCGAATCTCTTTCCCGGCTGTCTCATCAAGTCCATTGACAGTGTGCGCGCCAAGAAGAAATTCTTCTGGGATTACTCCAAAAACTACAACAGGCACTGGCTGGCGGCAAATATGGGCGGGGAGGCGTTCCTCGGTTTCGGCGCCTTCAATACCAAAAAAATCACCGGCAAAGATACCATAGATTTCCTGAAATTCCGCCAGGATATTGCGGAATGCAAGACCTGGGATATGGATATGTTTGCAGAAGTCATGGGGAAACCCCAGGAATAAGTGTTCTGACACATTGGCACGTCGTTATGGCAGGCCGGGTTTCTTCAATCCTCGGCCTGCCATTTTTTCATATGAAATCATTTGAACGGCTTCCAAGGAAGTCGTTTCATTCACCGGAGCTCAAGAGGAGAACCTGAGGGTCTTTTTCGGCCGCTTTTTCATAGTGCACTTGGCACCAGACGCCAACATGGACGGCTGTTTGGGGTTTACGCCTCGGGAAGCTTGGCGCTCTCCAATGACTACCCTTAAACCCCAAATGGGCGTCCATTCCCTCCGAAGTGTTTAGAAAGGGTCTGAAAAAGAGTGTCAGGTTCGGCTCCACTTCGTTCCTCATAGGCTGCCGTTTGCGGCGTAAACCGGCTTTTACGATTCCATCAATTATGATTAAAAGAGGGAACTTCCATGGATTATGAAAATATTGAAACCCGTTTTGAAGAAGGACTGGGGACCATTACCCTGAACAGGCCCCCTGTGAATATCATGAACATTGCCATGATGGAAGAGATCAATGATGTCCTGGAGGCCTGGCAGGGCCAAAAGGATCTCAAGGTGGTGCTGTTCAACGCCAAGGGAAAGTGCTTTTCAGCAGGTGTGGATGTGGGTGAGCATATGGGAGACCTGGCACCGAAGATGATAGGCGCCTTTCACAGGATGTTCCGCCTCATGGACAAACTCGGGGTCCTGACCGTGGCATCCGTATACGGTTCCTGCCTGGGTGGGGGATGCGAGTTGGCCATCTTTTGTGACCTGGCCATCGCGGCCGAAAACAGCAAGATCGGACAGCCCGAGATCCAGGTGGGTGTCTTTCCCCCTATCGCTGCCTATATCATGCCCCGCATCATGGGCCGAAAGGCCGCCATAGAGCTCATCTGCTCAGGCAGGATCATATCCGCAGAAGAAGCCGGCCGAATGGGTCTGGTCAATCGAGTCGTTTCCACCCAGAACCTGGAGGCGGAAACGGAAGGCTTTCTGAAACCCTATCTGAGACTCAGCGCCGAGGTTCTCAGAAAAACAAAAAAGGCCATCACCGCTGGACTCACGGACGACCTGGAACCCGCCCTCAAGCGCATAGAAGAAATCTATCTCGATGAACTCATGAAAACTTCGGACGCGCAGGAAGGCTTGCATGCCTTTCTGGAAAAACGAAAACCGGCCTGGAAGAACGAATAGGGTTTTGCCCGGAGCTTATGGGCGGCAGTAAAAAAGCACGGTGTGTGGATTGTCCCTTGGAATCGAGCAATTTCTGCTTATGTTATACGGCAAGAGGTGATCACCCCTCCCTGTGAGCACCATTCGATTCTCTAAACTCGAGGACAGCAGATGACCCAAAAAGACTACTACCGGATACTGGACGTTGAGCGGGAAGCGGGACCGAAGGAGATCAGAGAGTCCTACCGGAAACTGGCCCTGAAATTCCACCCGGACAGAAACAGCAACAATCCCGAGGCGGCCTCAAGGATGAAAGAAATCAACGAGGCCTACGCCGCCCTCTCCGATCCTGAAAAGAAAAGCCGCTATGACAACCTGCGTCAGACTTACGGCTCCTCGGCCTATGACCATTTCAGAAACACCTACTCCGAACAGGATATATTCAAGGGATCGGACGTCAGACAGATCTTTGAGGAAATCAGCAGGGCCTTTGGATTCAGGAGTTTCGATGACGTCTTCGGGGAGGCCTACGGTCCGGGCTACCGGTCTTTCGATTTCAAGAGACCGGGAGGTTTCGGAAAGGTGTTCACCGGTGTCTACGGCGGAAAAGGCAGGGCGTCTGCGCCCCTCCATGGTCTTTCGGGAAGGCTCATCAAGTATGCTCTCAGGAAAAAATGGGGAATAGAACTTCCCGAAAGAGGGAAAGACCTTTTTGATCTGATTACCATCTCACCGACTCTTGCCCTGAGGGGTGGAAAGATCTCCTATACGAACAAGAGCGAAAGAAAGAAATTGATTGTCACTGTCCCGCCGGCCATCAGAGTCGGCCAGAAAATTCGTCTGAAAGGGATGGGAGGGCCAGGAAGGGGCGGAGGGGAGTCCGGAGATCTCTTTTTAAAGATACGGGTGAGGAATATCCTTCTGCAGAAAGTGAAGACCTTTATGGATCGGTTGTGGGCATTTTTTTCCGTAAAGAGCAGCTGACCGAGTAAAAACCCGCACTAGAGGCTAACCAGCTGGACATCTCCCCAGGTGACCAAAGTGTCATCGAGGATCATTACTCCCCCCAGAAGACCGGGGATTTTTCCTGCTATGGCGGCCGTCTTTTTGAGGTCTTTTTTCTCCCGAACCCGGTTTGCAAGGAAGGTAGCCGCCCCGTCAGCAAGAGCCGCCGAAGAAGCAAGAATCGTAACGGCGTGGGCCTTTCCAAGACTCAGGGAATGCCCGATCCTCCCAGAAGATGTACATACCCCGAGCGGCATCTGTTCCGTCTCGATACAAAGCCCCAGCTTTTCACTCAACGGAGAATCTCCGGAAAAAATGGAAACAGTCAGTGGCCTGTCGGCCTTCAAGAAAACATCTCCGCCGTTCTCCACAATGACCTCTTTGGAAAAGCGCAGCAAACCCGTACCCACCTCCTCTGCGAGGGCTCCGGCCACAGTGGCCATGGGACCTACCTTGGCGGTGCAGGCCGCTTCCATCATCATCCTCACCAGAGGTGGGGCGAGAGGGTCCAAGGGTTCAGGCACAAGTGATGTCTTAAAAGAAGGGTGGCTGAGGATGTAAGCTTCCAACTGGTGCCGATACGCGAGCAGAAGGTCGAGGGTCTCATCCTCGAGGCAGCGCTCCGCACTGATCCACAGATCGGTCTCTTTTACTACAATCCGAAAGGATAAGAGACCGCTTGAATGCAACCGGCTTCTGTAGGTGCGTTCACAATAGTCCTGTTTGCCAGGTTGTTTTGTCATCCGACACTTGTTGCCTTTCAAAATACGCGTTTGAGGAAGGCTATTCCCATTCGATAGTGCTGGGAGGTTTCGAAGAGATGTCATAAACTACCCGGTTGACGCCCTTGACACTGTTGATGATCCGGTTTGAGATCCGCGCCATCACTTCGTAGGGTATCCTGGACCAGTCGGCCGTCATGGCATCGAGACTGTCCACAACCCTGAGCGCCACCACATTTTCGTAGGTTCGCTCATCACCCATGACGCCGACGGTCCTGATAGGCAGGAGCACGGCAAATGACTGCCACACCTTCTCGTAAAGGCCCGCCTTCCGTATCTCTTCAAGGACAATAAAATCGGCGGAGCGCAGTATTTCCAGCCTTTCCCATGTGATTTCTCCAAGGATCCTCACCGCAAGGCCGGGCCCCGGAAACGGCTGGCGCTTGACCAGTTCACTGGGGAGACCCAGCTCGGCACCCACTTGCCGCACCTCATCCTTAAACAGCTCCCTCAGGGGTTCTATGAGTTTGAGATTCATCACATCGGGAAGGCCACCTACATTGTGGTGGCTCTTTATGGTGGCGGAAGGCCCTTTGAAGGAAACACTTTCGATAACGTCTGGGTAGAGTGTCCCCTGTGCGAGATATCTGGCCTCTCCCAGTTCTTTTGCCGTTTTCTCAAAAACCGCGATGAATTCCCTTCCAATGATCTTGCGTTTTTCCTCGGGATCGGTAACGCCTTTCAATTTTTCCAGAAAAAGCTTCGAGGCGTCCACCAGATGAAAATCCACGCCATAGGTTCCCTGGAAGAGTTCGCTGACCTCAGTGCTTTCTCCCCGCCTCAGGAGACCGTTGTCCACAAATATACAGGAAAGCCTGTCGCCAATGGCCTTCTGGAGCAAAGCCGCGGTCACCGATGAATCCACTCCACCGGAAAGCCCGCAGATGACCCGGTCATCACGTACAGTTTCCCTGAGGTTTTTCACGGTTCCCCTTACGAATGAGGACATAGTCCATGAAGGCTCACACCCGCAGGTACGGAACAGGAAATTACTCAGGATCTTGGTCCCATTGGGTGTATGAGCGACCTCGGGGTGAAACTGAACACCGAACAACCGCCTGGACTTGTCCGTCATGGCAGCTATAGGGCTGTTCTTGCTGGACGCCAGGGTTTCAAACCCACTCGGCATCTTCTCAATCCGATCACCGTGACTCATCCACACCGTTTCCTCAGCGCCTGCACCCAGCCCGTGGAAGATGTCGCGATCATCCAGGACCTGAATCGCAGCACTTCCATATTCCCTGTCCGTTGCTTTGGCAACGGCACCACCGAGGACATGGGTCAGAAACTGCATTCCGTAGCAAATGCCGAGGATCGGCACTCCCAGATCGAGGATCCGTTTGTCCGCCAATGGCGCATCGGGATCAAAGATACTGGAAGGCCCGCCTGAAAGAATGATCCCCTTGGGAGAAAAGGCTTCGATCTCCTCAATGTCCATATTGAAGGGGTGGATTTCACAGTAGACATGGGATTCACGTACCCGCCTGGCGATCAGCTGGGCGTATTGCGCTCCGAAGTCCAGGATAAGCACCTTCTGTCTGTAAAGTCTGCTGGTCATTTTTTCCTCCCAAACCCCACGCGCTTCTATGAATTTATGCCAAACCCCAAATCGGCGTCCATCCCCTCCGAAGTGTTCAGAAAGGGGCTGAAAAAGAGTGTCAGGTTCGGCTCCATCTCACGCTATTCCACCCGGTAATTCGGCGCTTCCTTGATGATGATCACGTCGTGGACATGGCTCTCACGAAGCCCTGCAGCAGTGATTTGAACAAATCTCGGTTCGGTTTGGAGGGCCTGGATATCTCCACACCCGAGATACCCCATGCCGGATCTCAGGCCGCCGACAAGCTGATAGACCGTGTCGGCCAGAGGACCGCGGTAGGGTACACGTCCAACAATCCCCTCAGGAACGAGTTTTTTCTCCAGATCAGCTTCCTCCTGGAAGTACCTGTCCCTGCTGCCTTCTTTCATGGCCTCCAAAGACCCCATGCCCCGGTACACCTTGTAGGACCGCCCCTGGAAGAGGATGGTTTCACCCGGGCTTTCATCGGTGCCGGCAAAAAGGGAACCGATCATGACGGCATCCGCGCCCCCGGCCATGGCCTTGGTAACGTCTCCTGAATACTTGATACCGCCGTCGGCGATAATGGGGACACCATATTTCTTGGCCTCGGCCGCACACGCCATAACGGCGGTCATCTGGGGCACGCCGACACCGGCCACAACGCGTGTCGTGCAAATGGAACCCGGCCCCACGCCAATCTTGACTGCGTCCACACCTGCTTCGATCAGTGCCCGGGTTGCTTCAGGCGTTGCCACGTTTCCGGCGATAAGTTCCAGTTCGGGGAATTGCTTCTTCACCATTTCAACAGCCTTGAGGACCTTTTCGGAGTGGCCATGGGCCGTGTCAACCACCACCACATCCGCATCCGCATCCACAAGGGCCTCAATCCGTTCCAT
The DNA here is from genome assembly GCA_049282265.1 of Desulfatiglandaceae bacterium. Classification (GTDB taxonomy): domain Bacteria; phylum Desulfobacterota; class DSM-4660; order Desulfatiglandales; family Desulfatiglandaceae; genus CAYUCJ01. The sequence goes on from JBAPTR010000199.1 coordinate 116,155, forward strand.
TGAGTCCGGTGCCACCCCAACGGCCGCCCCGGCTCTCAACCGCCCCAATTCGTCTTTGCAGGAATGGGGGTACTTCTTGATCTTCTCAATGTCCTTTATGGTAATCAGCCCCTGTAATTTCCCGTTATCATCCACGACCAGCAATTTTTCAATGCGTCTCCTGTGAAGGATGGCCTTGGATTCTTCCAGGGTTATTCCCACTTTTGCGGTGGCCAGGTTTTCCTTGGTCATGACCGCCTCCACAGGTTGGTCGAGATTGGTCTCGAATCGCAGGTCCCTGTTGGTGATAATACCCACAAGGTTGCCCGATTTCACCACCGGCACTCCGGATATCCTGTATTTTTTCATAATATCGAGGACCTCGGATATCTTCTTTCCGGGCTCCACAGTGATGGGGTCCACGATCATTCCGCTTTCCGACTTCTTGACCTTTTCCACCTCCAGGGCCTGCCGTTCAATGGACATATTCTTGTGGATAAAGCCAATACCTCCCTGCCGCGCCATGGTAATGGCCGTCTTCGATTCGGTCACCGTATCCATGGCGGCACTCACAATCGGTATATTCAGATCGATGTGACGGGAAAGCCGCGATTTCACATCCACCTCCCCTGGCAATACAGCCGATCTTGCCGGCATCAGAAGCACATCATCAAATGTAAATCCAAATGGAATCTCTTTTCTCTCCATATCTCCCCCGGTTTTTCAGCAGCCCACCTTACGGCGATTTACAAAAAAGTCCAGCCAGCCAACTCACATGTCGAGGCTCAACGAACAATTCTCCTCACTTTTACGGATTAATAACCTTCAAGTGCCTTGGCATGGAGAAATGGCGACTGAGGACTTGCGTCCGGGTGTGGCTAAATCATGCCGACATATTTGACTGTTATTAACAGAATAGTATACCCTATGTCGCCATAAATGACTATCTCAAATTTCGAGGCAGCCTCATGGCCGGGGCTTCCCGTGCTGAACTCGGTCATCCTGATGCTGACTATGGGGTGGAATCCCCCGTATTAAGCGGGAACTGTTGGAAATCCGTACCAGCCCCATTCGTTTCAACAAACTTCTCCAACACATGGTAGGGCTGTGCCCCAACCAACTTACCCTGTCCCATCAAAAAGGTGGGAACAGCCGTAATCCCCTTCTCCCGAGCACGCAACCAGTCCGCATCCACTGCATCTCTGAAGCTTCCTGTCACGAGAATGGCCTCGGCTTCCTCCACGGGGAGGCCAACGGAAGAGGCCAGATCAAGAAGCACAGGCATTTTTCCTATGTTTTTTCCATCCACGAAGTATGCCTTGAAGGCCGCATTGCGGAAGCCATGCCCTTTTTTTTTTAATTCAGCCCACAAGCCCAGTTCCTGGGCCAGGCGACTGTTGAAGGTTTTTTTCCTCTCTCCGAAAGGCAGTCCCAGTTCCGCCGCTGTCTTGCTCAAATGATCCATCACTTCCCTGATATCAACGGGGTAACCGACAAAAAGGCGTTCCAGGGAGAGCCCTTCCTCCGGTGTGTCGGGATGAAGTGGAAAAGCCCTCCAGCGAATCGTGACTCCGTATGCTTTTTCAATCTTTTCAATACGCCCGGTAATGAAGTAGCACCAGGGTCAGATATAGTCTGAGAATATTTCCAGTGTGTGGGGTGCTGACATGATCTTTCCTCTCGAAGTGAAAGAGATGATTGATAATTGGGAACTCCGGATAGATACGCAAAGCGTTCATTGACTCTTCCCTGACGGATAAAAAACCCTTTTCTCGAAAAAGCTATGGAAACAGGCGATTACTGAGGGAATGGAATGAAATTCAACCACGGCTCAGGCCAGAGGATGCCTGGTCGATTGAAAATTGTTGTTTTATTATAGGCCAAGGCAAAAGATCACGTCAATGAAAATCGCCCCTTTTGAAACCCCAGAAGCCAGGACTCCCCGCGGATCATCGAGGGCAAGGCCCACATCCGCCGTCTAATTTGCACTTGAGGTTCTGCACCAATCGATTTGGGGATATTCCTGATCACCATCAAGTTGAGGGAGTCTCACTGGCCATCTTCCCCCGCCCGTGGTATGTTGGCATCATGCGACTGAGGCAAATCATCCATCTGGATATGGACGCCTTTTATCCGTCCGTTGAAATCCTGGACCGTCCGGAACTCGCGGGAAAACCCGTTATTGTAGGTGGGGGTCTTGAGAGGGGGGTCGTCTCATCGGCATCCTACGAGGCCCGAAAGTTCGGAGTTCACTCGGCCCAGCCCACAGCTCAGGCCAGACGACTCTGCCCGGACGGCATATTTCTGCCGCCAAGAATGAAAAGGTACCAGGAAGTCTCCAGAAATATTTTTAGCATTTTCCGCAGATTTACACCCATCGTGGAACCACTATCCATTGATGAGGCCTTCCTGGACGTAGCGGGCTCGACAAGGCTTTTCGGGCAACCGGAACGGATCGCTAGGGCCATCAAAGAAGAGGTACTGAGAGAGACGGGGTTGACTGTTTCTGCAGGTGTTGCCCCTTCCAAATTCGTGGCCAAGATTGCATCCGATATGGAAAAGCCCGACGGCCTGACCGTCGTGCTCCCCGACCGGGTCACGGCCTTTTTGGATCCCCTCTCCATAGCCAGGATGTGGGGTGCCGGAAAAGCCGGCCAGAGGGCCCTCCACCGCCTCAATATCCGGACTTTCAGAGATCTGCGCCAATTTCCTGTGATTCTGCTTGAGCAGAAACTCGGAAAGTCGGGTGTGAAGATGCATCAACTGGCCTCAGGAATTGATGAAAGAGATGTGATACCCGATCGTGACCCGAAATCCATCGGACATGAGAGGACCTTTTCTCAGGACATACTGGAGCATGGGGAGGCCAAAAAAGCGATCCTCTCCCTTGCGACCACAGTGGCACATCGCATGCGATGTGAGCGTGTTCGCGGGAAAACCATTACGCTCAAAGTGAAGTACAGCGATTTTTCCCAAATAACACGTTCCACTACCCTGTCCTCCTTTACGGATGACGGTCTGAAAATATATGGAGAACTCCTTGCGCTTCTCAATAGTACCGAGGTGGGAAGACGACCTGTCCGGCTCCTGGGCGTCTCCCTGTCTCAACTCGATTTATCCGAATCGCAGCAACAACTCCTGCTCTTCCACGAAAGCGGTGTCCTGGAAAAGAGACAAAGGTTGAATGCCGCCCTGGATTCTCTGCAAGAAAAGCATGGGGAAAAATACGTCAAACCGGGCACCCTGATAGGACCTCATAAGACATCACGATGACTGTTTTCCGCGCTTTCCCCTTCCCACCTTTATATTCTGCAAAACATCGCACCGCTCAAGAGAGGGGCAGTGAAATCATTTTCGAAAGGGAATATCCGGCCGGGACGCCTAATTTGCATAGGAGCGATGATCTGGTTGGTAAAGCACCCAACAGGCGCATCAGACCATGTACGCTTGGACTGACAGTGGAAATAGCTTGGCTGGGGACCTCTCGCAGAATATTTGTGCCGTGATAAAAGCGCAGGAGGAATATATTCCCGTCGGAAAGGAATGCACTGGCCCTCCCGCTCTGGTTCAATGTTCCTCACTATGCGGTAGACATTAAGGAGACTGGTCAGGGCCACAGCAATCTTTTTTCAGGCACGAGGCTTGGCAAAGAGAAAAGAGCTCTTCAATTCCCGCTTTCGCAAGCCCTCATGGCAAAGATGAGCCCGAAAAAAGGGATCATGTACATGGCAGCCACTGTTGCCTCCAGGGGCCCGAAAAACTGCGAGGAAAATACAATAATGAGGACATTATTTATGTTTCCAACGGTAATGGCTGAGGCGATTCGATTTCTTGACCCCGCCCACCAGACGGCGAGCATCCCCAGGAGAAAATAGACCGCCCCGAGGCCCATGGCGACGAGGGTTGCGTTGAGAAGCGTACCCGGCTGCCGGCGAAAATAGCCGCCGTATTTGGAGAAGACACCGAAATTAATGACGGCAAAGATGGCAAGAGATATGGGGTAGCGATGCCGGGCCAGGACTTTAACAAAGTGGGGTGAGGCCTTTCTCAGGATTTCCACTGCCAGGATGGGCACAAAAATAACCAGGCTCAGCATCTTCATCATGGCGAAGACGGAAATTTCAAAGGTCCTTCCCATGACGAGTTTGACCAGCATTGGAAGGGTAAAAGGGACCATCAAAGATGTGATGACCACCATGAGCAGCACCAGTGGGCCGTTCGTCCTCACGACGGTGGCAATGAATGGTGCAACGACTCCGGTTGAAACCCCACTCAGCAGCAGCCCGGCCAAAGCGAAACGCGGGCAGGTCATTTTTAGAACCAGGTATACAAGCACAGGAAGCAATGCCAGTTTGACGACTGTGAGCCATGCGGCCATGAGCCAGTGTTCCTTGAGTGTCTTTCCAATGTCGTCCAAACGAATGGAGAGCAAACTGAGAAAAAGGAGAAACATCATGAAGTAAAGCGGATAAGGCTGAAAATACGCGCCAAATCGTGGCAGAAAAATCCCCATGAGCATGGAACTGAAGATGACGAGAAGAAGAAAAAGATCGTTCAAACGAAACATAAACAAACCTCAAGACCCGGAATCATATAATAGGACAAACCCAAAGGGGACCTTTCTTATCATTTAAGGCATTCCAATTCAAGATATTATCCTTGCCGAAAAACGTGCTTCGTACCCGTTCGGGAAAGCCTGCTGTCCAGGAAAACGCTGTCAGGTGGAATCACTGTTCGAAGGCGGGGGGGTCATCTTCTGTCCGGTGTGGAGATATCGGCTTTTGCGTCCTCAGGTCCCTTTCAGGTGGCCTTCTTTACGATTCTGAGAAAGAGATTGATCCCAAGGGATTCCGTTATGACTTCAATGTCTTCAATTTCCTTTTCAGGGATCGCCCTGGCGAATTCAAGCATATCCTGTCTGCCCCTGTAATACAGGATCCAGTCATAGACATATTCCATAACGAATTTGAGATCCTTCGGATTGTCATGGCTGAAATTGCCCACAACCAGAGATCCGCCGGGTTTGAGGAGGTCAAAAAGATTTTTTGTTAGTGCGACGGTACCTTTACTGTCATCCAGAGGGAAGGACCTGATGTAGTCAAAAAGGCCTGAGCTGTAAATGAGATCGAAACTTTCCTTCTCAAGATATTTCATTTCATACTTTAACGGACCAAAGGCAAGTCTGAATCCCCGGAAGTCTTTTCGAGGGTGACAGAACTTCTCCACATATTTTCTGGGTCTGGCCGTGAGATAATTGCCTGCTATGATCTGGAAGGCATTGGCTAAAGCGTATTTGAAGCGAGGGTCTCGATCCGAAACATCATAGGTCTTCAGGGTATCCATGTCATGGTCAAGAGCGAGAAAATGGAAGGTATCATCCCTGTAGACATCGAGCAGTTCCTTGATCTCCTGCGCCGGTCCGGCTGCCAGGCTCAAGACGCTTCCGCCGTTGGTTTTGATAATTTCCCGGGTGAGATACAGTTTCCGGTTTCGAACCGCCTGACAGGCCTTTGTGGAAACGGCATGCTTGTGGAGGAACATCCCAAACGGCGTTTTGCCCTCAAACTGGTTACGATAGATAAAGGCCATCATCTGGGCATCACCCGCGTACCCATTGGGCTTGTTTATGATCCTCCAGTAGAAGGGTGCCTGTTGTACTATTTCAAGATACGGGGATTCCTGAATGAATTTCAGATGAGCCCTGCTCTGTCCATTCTCAAAATGACCTACGATATCGCCCAACGTGTCCATGAGATCGAATCGCCAGGGTTCGAACCGCTCCAGTTCCTCGGTCAATTTTTCCTCGAGATCACTGCCTTTGTCCGTGAGAGCGTTCAGCTTATTTTCCAGTCGCATATGGCCGGCTTCAAGTTCCTTGAAGATTTCTACAAATTGTGGGTCCAATCTTGCCATCATTGCTCCTTTGATGATATTAAAGGGTCAACCTATTTGAGGATTTCCCTCACCTTCTTGGAGAGTTGATAAATGTCGTAGGGTTTCTGAACAAAGCCGGCGCATCCTCTGTCCATGATGTCACTGGCCTCACCGGAGAGGCTGTATCCGCTCGACAGCAACACTCTGATATGGGGATCCATTTCCTTGAGCAGATCAAATGTCCTGCTTCCGCTCATACCAGGCATGATGAGATCGAGAATCACCAGATCGATGAGACCGGCCTGTTTTTCATAAATCTCCAGGGCTTCCTGACCACTTCTCGCTATCAACACGGTGTAGCCAAGACTTTTCAGCATCTCCGAAGCCACTTCCGCGATCGTGTCTTCATCTTCCACGAACAGGACGGTTTCTTCTCCATCCAGCAACTCTTCCGGATCGCATGCTTCCTCCTTTGAGGCAAAACCGTTTACGGCCGGAAGGAAGAATGAGATCTTGCTCCCCTGCCCGACCTTGCTCTCCGCCGCAAAGAACCCGCTATGATTTTGGATAATCCCGTAAGCGGAAGCCAACCCCATTCCGGTTCCTCTGCTCATCTCCTTTGTGGTGAAAAACGGATCAAAGATCCTTTTGATGGTCTTTTGATCCATTCCTATCCCCTTGTCGGTCACACTGGTCTTCACATACTTGCCCGCCTTTGCGCCTTCCAGTCCCTTGGTTTTCTTCTCCTCGATAATGATATTTTTTGTTTCTATATCGAGGCTCCCTCCACCAGGCATGGCCTGCCAGGCGTTTACGAAGAGATTGAGAAGGACCTGTTCGATTTGCCCTCGATCAATACACACGGTCCACAAATCGCTTTCAAAATCGAGGTTTATGGAAATTTCCTTTTTAGTCCTTCCAAACAATCTCGAGCACTCCGTGATGAGTGCGTTCAGCTCGGTCGGTTTCACCTCATATTTTCCTCCCCTGGCGAACCCGAGCAGCTGCCGCGTCAACTCAGAGCCTCTGAGGACATATTGTTCTGTGTTTTTGAGCCGTTCGAAATGGGGGTGATCCGGGTCCGATTTCAAGAGCATCAATGAAGTGTTGCCCTGGACACCCATAAGGAGATTGTTGAAATCGTGGGCAATGCCCCCTGCAAGTCTGCCGAGGGCCTCCAGTTTTTGGGCTTCCTGAAGCTTGGATTCCAAGTCAGCGCGCCCTTGTTCGGCCCTTTTCCGTTCGTCGATTTCTTCGCTCAACTCCCTGTTTTTGTTGAGGAGTTGTTCGGTTCTCTTGCTCACGATCTTTTCGAGAAGGCGATTGGCAGACTTGACCTTTTCCTGTTCTTTTTCAAGCCTGAATGCGAGGAAAAAATCCCTTCTGGTGTAGTATTCAATAAAATAGCAGGCAAACATCCCCACCAGGTTGGAGCTGATGAAAAAGAAATTGTTGTTCATCAGGACCGAAACTGGCGTCTCGATTACCTGTGTCGCCACGATCTCATAGAGGGCCACGAGAATCCAACCGGCCGAAGTGGCCCACACAAAACGGACCCTGGTGAAAGTGTAGCCCCAGATGAAGACGAGAATCAGTCCGGCATAATAGGTCTGGTTTATCGGCGGCGGGAGAATCGCTATCATATAGATAATTGCCGATCCTGCCACGATCATGGCCGCTGCCACGGAGAGCTGAAAAAAGCGTTTGTAAAAAGGAAGATAGGAGAGAAGAATTGTTCCGAGAAGGAAGGGGCAGACAATGGCAAAACGGATGATCCAGAGCGTTTCTTTCATCTCAGGGATCAACTCGGCATCAAGGATACCGAAGAAACCATAAAGAACAATTCCTGCCAGAAGTGAGAAACGGACCGTCTTGAGGGAATTGATGAAATAGTCTTCCCGGAAATCCTTTTCGAGTCCCCCGTGAAAGGAAAGGGAGACGGGATGGATCTCCATTTCATTGAGCCCCTGAGATGCGGCCGGCATGATAAAATCTCTATTCGCTACCACTTTTCCTCCCAAAAGAACCATTTTTAAAGCTCTATCGGCAGAAAAAAGAAAATCTTAAGAAGTAGTTGGTTCAGGCTTGTTGGGGGACAGAGGAAAGGCTTGGGGCAGGCATCCATGACGTCCGGGAGCATTTCCGTTGTCCGGGAGAGGTTATCACGATTACCTTAATGTTTACATTTGGATTCCGGCCATAAGTGGCCCTATTTGTTCTATTTTGTCTTTGTCATCTGCTGAAAAAAGACCCATGATCCGGCCACGGAACATGACCGCGATCCTGTCTGAAAGGGTCATCGCCTCTTTCAAATCGCCGGTGATGAGCAGGATTCCAGCCCTCTCCCTGGCCTTCAGGAGTATCTTCCACACCTCCTCGGTTGCGCCGATATCCAGGCCCTGGGTGGGTTGATCAGCTACAATCAGCCGAGGTCTCCGGAAAAACTCCCTTGCCAGGACCATCTTCTGAAGATTGCCACCCGAGAGTTGCCTGGCCAGGATTCTGGTGTTCGGAGCCTTAATATGAAACTGCTCTATGAGTTCCGTTACCTTGGCTTCGGCCTTCGAGCGCATGAGCCAGGGTCCCCGGGTAAACTCTTCGCGTGTCGTCAAGAGAAAATTGTCGACGAGGTCAAGCCCCAGACAGGTCGCAAGGCCAGCTCTATCTTCCGGCACATAGCTCAGGCGCGCAGCCCATTGTTTTCTGGAGAAGAATTTTCGCCAGGCCTGCCCAAGTATTCGAACCTCTCCAACTGAAGGAGATTCAAGTCCGCAAATCACTTCAACAAGGCGCTTCTGGCCGTTTCCCGCCACGCCCACGACACCCAGGATCTCACCCTGACGCAGATCGAAGCTCACATCCTTTAGAACCGTATCTGAAAGGTCTTCCACCCGGAGGATGATCTGCTTGGGCTCCATGGGTTCACGCTCCACCTCCAGAAGGACTTCCCGGCCCACCATGCGCCTGGCCAGGTCGGCCTTGGAAACAACCGCGGAAACATCCATCTGATCCACCACGATCCCTTTTCTCAGGATGGCAATTTCATCCGCTATGGACGTGACCTCCTCAAGTTTGTGACTGATGAAGATAACCGCCTTTCCCTGATGGGCCATGGTGCGCATCGCATCAAACAATTGAGAAATCTCCCGGGGCGTCAGCACTGCGGTCGGCTCATCGAAAATCAGGACCCGGGCGTTCCGGTGGAGCAGTTTCAGGATCTCCACGCGCTGCTTTTCCCCCATGGACAGATTGCCTATTCTTTCTTCCGGATCGATCTCCAGACCGTACTTCTTCGAGAGTTCCTCGACCTCAGCGGCCATGTCCCTGGGCTTGAGCCAGAATCTTCTCTTCTGCCCCAGAAATATATTCTCGGTAACGGTCATGGCCTCCACCAGCATGAAGTGCTGGTAAACCATGCCGATACCGGCCTTAATGGCTATCTGGGTGGAATAGTTCCTATTCGCGTCGCCCTCCACCACGATCCGGCCGCTGTCCGGCCGCAAACGGCCGGCGAGTATACTCATCAGGGTGCTCTTTCCTGCGCCGTTTTCCCCAAGCAGCGCCTTGATCCTGCCGGCCCTGATGTCGAGCGATATTTCCCTGTTGGCCATGACGCGGCCAAAGGATTTGCTTATGGCTTCAAGTCTTATGAGGGGAGTATCGGCTTTGTTCATCCGCCCTCGCCCTTCCGGCCGACAAGGGGTTGCACGAATTGGGATTCCGAATCCCAGGGGAAGAGGATCCAGGTGTCCTGGCTGACTTCCGTGATATAGGTATCTATCAGGGGCCTGCCTTCCGGTTTCGCATAAACGGTGGCGAAATGGGCCTTCGGCAGCATATTTCTCACCGACCTGGCTGTCCTTCCGGTGTCCACAAGGTCATCTATAATGAGCCAGCCTTTGCCATCGCCATTAATGGATTTGAGAATCTCAATTTCACCAACCTGGTCCTGCCAATCATAGGTTGTCACGCAGACCGTATCCACCAGGTGGATATCCAGTTCGCGTGCAATGATTGCCGCCGGGACCAGCCCTCCTCGTGTCACGGCGATGATTCCCTTGAAAAAATCTCCGTCCAGCAGCCTCCACGCGAGGGCCTTGGAATCCCTGTGGAGTTGCTCCCAGGAAATGGGATAGGTCTTGGTATAACGATTGGGGTTACCGGTCATTTGAATCCTCCCTTAGGGCCTGTCATGACAACCCTTTAGTCCATTGGTTCCATGTTCACGCCGAGCATCGCCGGTGCCGCGGTTCCCCTTCCTCTCCAGGAAGAGAATACCAGCACGAGAACGGTCAGCCCATAGGGCAGCATCAGCAGCAATGATGACGGCAAGTTTGTTCCTGTTGCCTGGAGTCGTAACTGGAAGGCCATAACACCCCCGAAAAGATACGCTCCCAGAACCGCGCGTCCCGGTCGCCAGAATGCGAAAATCACGAGAGCTACGGCAATCCATCCTCGTCCGGCACTCAAGCCGTTTGTCCAGAGATGGGTATAGGCCAGGGAAAGGTATCCGCCCCCTAACCCTCCCAGAAAACCACCTGCAAAAATTCCAGCCCACCGGTAGCCCGGGACCCACAGTCCGGCTGCCGAACCTGCTTCCGGATTTTCTCCCACCACCCGAAGCCCCAATCCCCACCTGGTATATCTCAGAAAAACCCAGGCGAAAAACGGCATGAAATAGGAAATGTACACCAGCAGATCCTGCTTGAAAAAGACAGGCCCCAGCAGCGGAATCTCTGCCAGATAGGGAACCAGCAGGGTCTGGAACCCGGGGGCCGCGTGTCCCACATGGGGAGTGCCGAGATAGGTCGCAAGGTTGGTGCCTAAGATGGTCAGCGCCAGGCCTGAAACAACCTGATTTCCTTGAAATGCCAGGCATACCAAACCGTGGATTCCAGCAAAAAGTGCACCGAATAAACCTCCTGCCAAAAAACCCAGCAAAGGACTCCCCGTGTAATGGGCTACAAGAAACCCCGCCAGCGCGCCAACCATCATAATGCCTTCAACCCCCAGATTGAGGACACCTGATTTTTCCGTCAAAATTTCCCCAATGGTGGCATACAATATGGGCGTTCCGGACTGCACGGCAGCCGCCATCAGCGGTAGCAGCATGTCGAGATTCATGTCTTTCTCCTGAAGGAGATCTTGTACTTCGTAAAGAAAGCGCCTGCGAGCACGGTCAGGAGAAACAACCCTTCCATGAGGCCCCCAAAGGCGGCAGGCACCTGCAGTTCAAGCTGGATATTTTCCACACCGACCTTGAGCCCCGCCAGGAGATAGGAAGCAATACCGATATAAAGGGGATTCAGTCGGGCCAGCCAGGCCACCACGATAGCGGTATAGCCATAACCGACCATGATACTGGGTTGAAGCCTGTTCAAGTTGGCAGAGGCCTCCAGAAAACCGGCGCATCCGGCCGTAGCCCCGCTGAAAATCATCACCAGTATGACAAGCCTTTCATAGGGGAGCCCGGCATATCTGGCAGCCTTTACATTTTCACCGCTGGCCTTAAGTTCAAAGCCCAACCGGGAATAGCGAAGAAAAATCCACACTGCAAGGCCGAAAAACAAGCAGAGTAAAACGCCCCAGTTGATCCTGGTATGGCCGATCATTCCAACCACGGCGCTCTGAGAGAATTCCTTGGTCATGGGAAACCCGAAACTCACCGGGTCTTTCCAGGGGCCATAGACCAGATATTCCAGGAACAGGATCCCCAGATAGTTGAACATCAACGTCACGATGATTTCATTAGCCTGGGCCCAGTTCCTCAACACCGCCGGAATCAATCCCCAGATCCCCCCTGCAAACATGGCAACCAGGACCATACCCGGCAACATCAGAGCGGCTGGAAGGGTGGGGAATTGAAGTGCAACCCAGGTCGCCCCGACAGCTCCGAGGGCGAACTGGCCTTCAGCGCCGATATTCCAGATCTGGAGACGAAAGGTTACGGCAACACCCAGGGAGCACAAGAATATAGGGATGGCCTTGACCAGGCTGTCTTCCAGGGCCCCAGGAGAACCGAAGGCACCCTTGAAGAGCAGTACTATGCCGTCAAGGGGCGATTTGCCACGCATCCAGAGCAGCAAGGCACTGATGCCGAGAGAAAGGACAACGGCCCCCACAAACAAGAAACAGGATCCCCACAAGGAGGGTTCCTGTTTCTTCGTAATGTTTATGCCGAGCATGCTGTTTTATTTCTATTCGGTCGTTCCGATGACGCCCTTTACAAACCAGGTCATACCTAACAGCTCTCCGTCTGAAGCCGAGGAGCCTGCGGCTATGCGCACTTTTCCCTTCTGATCTTTGATGGGCCCGGAGAAGACCCTGGCTTTGCCGGCGGAGATGGCCTTCTTCTTTGCCAGGACCATTGCGCGGACTTTCTCGGGGACCATGGTCCCGAAAGGTGCCAGCCCCACGATCCCTTCGCTGAGACCCGGCCAGAGGGCCTGGCTTTTCCAGGTCCCTGCACGGACTTCCTGAACCAGTTTCTTGTAAAGGGGCACCCAGTTCCATATGGCGGCGGTGAGATGGGCCTTTGGAGCAAACTTCGACATATCGGAATTGTACCCAATCGAATAGGCACCCCTCTCCTCTGCTGCTTCCTGGGCGCCAGGTGAATCCTGGTGCTGGGTAATGACGTCGGCACCCACGTCCAGGAGGCTTTTAGCAGCCTCTTTTTCCGTTGCCGGGTCATACCATGTCTTTGTCCACACCACCCTGACCTGCACATCGGGATTTACCGCCTGGGCACCGAGGGCAAAGGCGTTGATGCCCCGAATGACCTCGGGGATCGGAAAAGCCGCCACATAGCCCAGAATCTTGGACTTGGTCATGGATCCCGCCACAAGGCCTGAAAGGTACCTGGCCTGGTACATTCTGCCGAAATAGGTCCCCATGTTCTTGGCCCTTTTAAAGCCGGAGCAATGCATGAACACGATTTTCGGGAACTGCTTGGCCACCTTGAGCATGGAGTCCATATACCCGAAGCTGGTGGCAAAAATAATATCATACCCTTTTCGTGCCATATTCAACATAACGCGCTCGGAATCGGCCCCCTCGGGGACTGCCTCCACATAGCTTGTCTTGACGCCCGGCATGGCCTCAAGGGCCAACCGAGCCTGCTCATGGGCATAGGACCAGCCGGCATCACCGATTGGAGATACATAGATGAACCCCACCTTCATCTCCTTTTCTGCAGCACCGGCGCTGCCCATACTGAACGCCAACAAGAACACAAGAAATAAAATCATTTTCCGCATCGTTGTATTCCTCCTTCAAAAAGAAATAAGTAATGAGTAATTTCCCTAAAATGATGGCAGCAAAGTATAGGAAAATAAGAATCGCGTGTCAATCATTCCTCAACCGTCACACCCTTGAGCCCGATCGCCTCTGCCACCTCACGCATTCCCATTATGGTATCCGTTATCAATTCACCAAGTTCCACGCCGAGCATCTGGGAACCTTTTTCAATAATACCCCTGTCCACCCCTGCGGCGAAACGTTTGTCCTTCCATTTCTTTTTCACGGATTTGGCTTTGAGGTCCATAACACTCTTGGACGGACGCACCAGGGCGGTGGTCACCACCAGTCCGGTAAGCTCGTCGATGGCAAAGAGAACCTTTTCCAACTCCGTACGGGGTTCCACATCCGAACAGATCCCCCAACCGTGGCTCACCACGGCCCGGATATACTCCTCGGGCCAGCCCTTCTCCCTGAGGATCCGATCACTCATGTGGCAGTGCTCATCGGGATACTTCTCATAATCAAGGTCGTGGACAAGTCCAATCACTCCCCATTTGTCTTCGTCTTCTCCCCGTTTTCTGGCAGAATAACGCATCACACCTTCAACCGCCTGGGCATGTTTGATGAGGCTTTCACTCTTGTTATACTCTTTCAACAGCGCAAAGGCCTCCTCACGCGTGGGTATGTTTTCGCCCATTTCCTTTTTCCCTCCTCTAAATGATCTCTATGTCTGATCGACGCCAAAAGACCCTGTTGCGGTTCTCACCTGATCAACACTCCGGGTCGCCTGTCCTTCACAGAGATACCTATCTCAAGATCAGGTACGGGTCAAGAAGTTTGCTTTTTTGGCCCGATGGGAGCCATTCCATTGATTTCATCAGACTTGACTCTATCTTGCAGGATATGAGATAAGGAGGTCATGTGCCGTTTCGCCCTGCACAGGGCCTAGGAAATACATAGGCTCGGGGCTGGCTCCTACATTCCTGATATGAAGAAGCCTTAGAGCATGGAGAAACTTGCCACAGCCATCAGGAAGAAAATAGCCGGAACAGCCTGAAATCAGGATGCATCCACTGAGACTCACCTGATCTGAATTCCTTCACCCCGGAGAAAGATATTGCTCGATCCTGAACCCAGGAGCAACACCAAAAACATACAACGCAGGCTGTCCTGCGGGTATTTTTTTACATTGCTGGTGGTGATGATTTTCCTTTCTCCCTGCCCTGCCGCGGGCAATGAGAATGAGGCCCTGCTCACATTTTCCGGAGACCTGCTCAGCGCCGACCTGAGAGAATTCCCTCTCATGACCGTTCTCAACAAAATCAAACAGGAAAAAGGCCTCTGGCTCAAGGGCGAAGAAAAGGTTGGCGACGCATCAATTTCTCTTTCCTTTCATGACCTTCCCCTTACTGCAGCCCTTGAGAGGATGCTGACCCGTTTCAACTACAGCTTTATCTACGATCTCGGGAATCGCCTTGTTGGGGTCTTTATTGTCGGCAAGAGCGGAAATAGCAGTTCAGTTCGCCCTCGCCCGGGGCCATTCCGTCCTCCCATAGGTCCGCGGAGAAGTCCGATTTCCAAGTAAGGGCTTGCGGCTAATCCAACTCAAATAGTACGACCATTCCTGTGGCCTTACGCAATCTGCCAAGTCAAATCTGACCTGAATTTGGGCGCCAATTCCGGGGACTTATTCTTGTACGCGCCCTACCGTGCGGGATCCCTGCTGATGCGGCACCTGTTCACAAGCCTGCCCACAGCCTCGATTTCCACGACAACTTCATCACCATTTTTCAGATAAACAGATGGCTCGCGAAATGCCCCGACACCATGGGGGGTCCCGCTCAGGATGACATCGCCGGGAAAGAGGGTAAAATGGCGGGACATGAAACTGATGAGTTCCGAGATGCCGAATATCATGGAGGACGTTCGACTGTCCTGCATCAATCTGCCATTCAACCAGCACCTTATGGCAAGATCCTGGGGATCGGGGATCGCTTCCCGGGGGACGATCCATGGTCCGAGGGGGCAAAACGTGTCCAGAGATTTTCCCCTCACCCACTGGCCGTCTCCGAACTGCAAATCCCGCGCACTCACATCGTTGGCACAGGTGTAGCCGAAAACCGCGCCAAGAGCCTCTTTTTCGGGGCAGTTTCGTATCTTTTTCCCAATTATGACCGCTAATTCGGCCTCAAAATCGACCTTTTGGGAGGTGTCTTCGTCCCAGATGATGTCCTCTTTGTGACCGATCAGGCTGCTGGAAAATTTGGCAAAAACCAGGGGGACTTCCGGGATTTCACCCTTACTCTCTTTGGCGTGATCCAGGTAATTCAAACCAACTGCGATGATCTTGCCCGGACGGCTGACGGCCGGCGCCCATCGCACTTCAGCCAATGGCAAGGGCGGTCCGGTTTCCAGGCCTGAAGGTACCCCGGTGCGTACCAAGTCGGCCATGGTTCCCTCGTACACAAGCGGCAGGAGATTATCTTCCTGCACCAAGCCCACTTTAATGCGACTCTCATGAATAAACTGTGCTATCTTCATTGGATATTGCCCTGATTTCTGTGTTCATGTTATAAATCTTCTGATCCGGTTTTATGACACACGTCCTCTTTTGCGTCAAGATGAAAACCAACAATTCCTGACCCTGTTCAAAGGAAGCGGCTGAATCGATTGGCAAACTTCGATTAAAAAACAAAGACAGGAGGTTGTTTTCATGAATGGATGTGCGGCACAAAGCCGAAAAGATCAAAATACCCTTGAAAAATTCTGCGGATACTGTCATCGCCTCTATGACCGGCATCTCGTGAGTGGCGTGGGAGGGAACATGGCCTTGCGCTCCGGCGGCCGTATCTACCTGACACCTTCCGGCTATTCGCTGGGAGATGTAAGGCCCGAAAAGGTGGTTGTGTTCCGGAACGGGCAGACTGTACCCCGGGATATTCCGCCTACCCGCGACGCAGATATGCACCTGCGCATACTCAAGAGCAGGAAGGATATCCACGCTGTCTGCCACGTCCACGGCGCTCCTATCGTGGCTGTATCAACGCTCCTCGAACCAGCACCGCAGAGCCTTCCGCCACTCACACCGGGTTTTGTCTATTTTGCCCACCCGTTGCCCTTGCTGCCTTTTATGGTCCCAGGATCCGAAGATCTCTCAAAGGCGGTGGAAAAGGCCTTTTCCGGCAATACGTTCCGGGCAGTACTTCTGCAGAATCACGGATTGATCACCCTGGGCAGGGATTTTCATGAGGCCATCAACATTGCTGAAGAAATCCATGAGGCGGCCCAAGTCTATCTTCTCACTCACGGAACCGCACGGCCTATCCCGCAAGGTGACCTGGGCAAAATTGGGAGATGCTATTGACACTTGGGGCCGCCCGGCCCCGGACGATGAACACCTCAGTGGCGGCAACCTGAGGTGGGAGATTCAACGTTCGCCTTGGCAAGTTTTTCCAGAAAACGGGCCCACCAGTTCTTCTTCTTTGGTGGGATGTCTTGTGGAACTGATAAATCCTTTATTCGTTCACTGCACATCTGTTGAACCCCATACGTCAAAACAGGTGAATGCCAACTTGAACAACGCACTGCCGATGATCCTTTATGCCCTTCAGTATAATGCCCAATTGTATTGTTTCAAGTAAAAAGCATCCGCAACGCTCGCTGTCCCTCATTATCGTCATCTTACTTATCTTCTATAGACTTCCATGCAGCAAAAGGGAGGGGCAGTGGAATCGTTTCCGAAAAGGAAAAATCGGAGACAACCGGCCCTTCCCTATTGGTGATTCTTTACCAAATCATCACTATTGATTTGACCATCAAATGTTTTCTTGTTATAAATAAAAATTAATAGCCTGAACGGAATAGGCCCGGACTGGCCGGAAATCAAATCAGAATCAAGATAATGAGAAAGGGGAGCCCAATGTCTGAAAACAGCCCACTGAAAGACAAGGTTATTCTCGCCGTAGATGATGAGCCGGACGTGCTTGAAACCATTGAGGAAGAACTGGACATGGTCCTCCTGCACAAGGCCACCGACTACGATACCGCTATCCAATATCTCCTCAGCTATACCTACGATGTTGTCATCCTGGATATTATGGGAGTCAATGGCTTTGAACTGTTAAAGACATCCGTTTCTCGTGGGTTTCCAACGGTAATGCTCACCGCCCACGCCCTTACCCCTGACGCGCTTAAGAAATCCATCAAGCTGGGTGCCCTCACTTTTCTCCCCAAAGAAAAGATCTCCGAGCTCAGGTTCTTTCTGGAGGATATTGTGACTAACAAGGGCGCGTCCCTGTGGCACAAGCTGTTTGACAGACTCGGCGACTATTTTAACAAACGGTTTGGACCTGATTGGAAAGAAAAAGACCGCTTTTTCGAAGAATTTGAAAACGAAATGAAAAAAAGCGCACAGGTTTCCGAATAACCCACCAGCGCCCTCGCGCTGGTCCCGCAAGGAACAGGCCATGGCGTATCTTTCGGGGTTAAACGAATACCTTGACGCCCATTACAGCGAATCTGTTTTTGATACTGCGGCGAAGGAGGGGCGTTTGTGGGAGATGCATCTTCATTCCCAATGGATCATAAAGGCCAGAATAACCGAGGTCCTCACTTACGACCTGGAACTGGATACCGGCAGCAGCAAAGACGAGGTCCTGCCCAAGATTCAAATCAAGTGCCTCTATCCGGAGAGCATTGCAGATTCCGCTAAACCGCTCATGGGTATGAACAGGAAGGTCAAGGACCTTGAACTCGCACCCCATCTCTCCCCGCGATACAGGAACCATGTGAAAAACAAGACCCTCTTCCCCCTGATGAAAGACAAAGGTGTCTTGTTTTTCACCTTGCTTGGAGGAGAGATCATCAAGGGAATTGTGGCCGGGTTCACTCGCTATGAGATAACCGCTCACATGAAAGGAGGCATCCCTATTACCCTCCTCAGGCATGCCATCTACGATATACGGGATAAGAAAGGACGCTGCTATCTCAAATCTTCTCAGGAAAAATTCCAGGACTGGAAAAAAAGCCGCCTCTATGTTCAGGAAGGAACCGAGTTGACCATCTGAAAAACCCTGCCCCGATCATCCATGCAAACGATCCTTTGGCCCATCTGCCGTTCAATCGCCCGAAGCAGCGGGGAGGGGTTTTGTAAACCCACAGCCCTTCTTTCGGCAGGCCAAATGCGGCTCACCGTTTTTCGGATGCTTGATGCTGAGTACGGTAGTCCCGCAGTCGGGACAGATGCCATCATGGGGCTCATCCCAGGTAACAAAGCGACATTTCGGATACTGGTTGCAGGCGTAGAACTTCCGGCCTCTCTTGGAAACCCTTTCCACAAGCGTTCCCGCGCATCCCTCTTCCGGACAAGGCACCTGTGTACTGATGGGCTCTGTGTGTTTACATTGGGGGAAACGTTCACATGCGAGGAATCGCTGCCCTGACTTGTTGGTCTTGAGCAACATTTTGGCACCACACAGGGAGCAGCTTTTGCCGGCGAAGGCATTCGCCCTGCCAGCCTCACCATTTTCACCTACGGCGCGTGTGTTTTTGCAATCAGGATATCCTGAACAAGCAAGAAAAGCACCAAACTTCCCTCCCTTGACTACCATTGGTTTCCCGCACTGTTCGCACGTCGCTTCATTCGCTTCCAGGCGGGGGGGTGCGTCAACCTGTATGTTACCCTTTTCATCTCTGGTAAAATTGGTCGTATTCTTACATTCCGGATACCCGGTGCAGGCCAGAAAAAGGCCGTTTTTCCCGGACTTAATGGCCATTGGACTCTTACACACCGAACAGGAGACCGGGGTAACGATCTCCCCTTTCATTCCGGACTCCGCCTTTTCAAGATCCTTCCTGAATGAATTGTAAAATCCATCCAGGACCTGGATCCACGGGATCTCTCCCCTCTCAATTTGATCAAGTTTTTCTTCCATCTGAGCGGTGAATGCCGGCTCCAGGATCTCAGGAAAATTTATGACCAGGAGATCCGTCACCAGCAGACCAAGCTCCGTCGGCCTGAATTTGCGCTTCTCCAGGTAGACATAATCGCGTGTACTGATATTGCTGAGAATAGCGGCATAGGTTGAGGGGCGCCCGATTCCTCTCTCTTCCAGGGCCTTGATGAGTGTCGCCTCCGTGAATCTGGGAGGAGGCTGGGTAAAGTGCTGCGCGGGATCCAATTCAATGAGTTCTAAGGTCTCCCCTTCTTCAATGGGCGGAAGCAATATGTCTTTTCCGTCTTTCTCGGACGGGCTGCCATTGATGTCTTCTTCATAGAGCACGGTAAATCCATCAAACAGCTTCACAGACCCTGAGGCCCTGAAAGCTGCCTTCCCGGCTTCGATATCCGCCTGTGTCTGATCGAATACGGCCGGTGTCATCTGGCATGAGACGAAACGCTTCCAGATGAGGGTGTAAAGCGCCAGCTGATCTTTTCTTAGGTATTTGGAAATACCCTCAGGTCCCCGGTTTACTGAGGTTGGTCGAATAGCCTCATGGGCTTCCTGTGCCCCTTTTCTGCTCTTGAATCGATTGGGTTTCGATGGGAGATAATCCGGCCCGAACCTCTTTTCTATAAATTTCCGGGCCTGGGTGAGCGCTTCATCCGAAACATGGACGGAATCTGTCCTCATGTAGGTGATGAGTCCTATCTGGCCTTTGCTTCCCAGCTCAATCCCTTCATAGAGGTTCTGGGCTATGGACATGGTTCTTTTTGCGGAAAATCCCAGCTTTCTGTAGGCATCCTGCTGGAGGGTACTCGTGATAAAGGGAGGCATGGGATTCCGCTTTTTCTTTTTCTTTACGACCTTAGCTACCCTGAAAGGCTTACCGGAAACCCGTGAGATAATCTCCTGGGTCTCCGCCTCATTCTTCAGGTCCTTCTTTTTCCCATCATACCCGGTGAACCTTGCCTTGAATGACGGTGGCACAGCAGCTTCCAGGTGCGCCATCAGCGACCAATACTCCTCCGGCTCAAATCTGTGGATTTCCCTTTCCCGATCGCATATCAATCTCAGGGCCACCGATTGCACCCGACCGGCACTCAAACCTCTCTTCACCCTTGTCCACAGCAGTGGGGAAATCTGGTAACCCACCAGTCTGTCCAGAATACGCCGGGTCTGCTGGGATTCGAATTTATCCTGATTGATAGCCTGCGGCGATGCCAGGGCCGCATGAATGGCATTCTCGGTCAATTCATTAAAAAGTACGCGATAGATATTCTTGGATCCCTTTTTTAGCTCTTGTGCTATATGCCAGGCAATCGCCTCCCCCTCACGATCCGGGTCCGGGGCAAGATAGATGACATCAGCGCTTCGACCAGCCTTCTTGAGTTCGCTGAGGATCTTTCCTTTCCCTTTGATGGTCACATATTCAGGCGTGAATTGGTTTTCAATATCCACTCCCAGCTTACTTACGGGGAGATCTTTCAGATGACCGACGGAGGCCATGATCCTAAAGTCGCTCCCCAGATATTTCTTTATGGTCTTTGCCTTTGCCGGCGACTCAATAATCAACAAGTTTTTTCCCGATCCTGCCATTCAATAATGCTCCATTTTCTATTTAAAGGTTCACTATGAATACTTCAGTTCTTATCAGCTTTTTCAAAAGTCATACCGGGCAATTGCCTTACCACGCCGTTCAACTCCAGCCTCGTGAGTATCCCCAGGACTACTCCCGCTTCCTTTTCTGCGGACCTGATAATCTCATCGATATGAAGGGGATAAGGGCCCAGGCATTCAAAGACCCGTTTCTCTTCAGGAGTGAGATTTAACAAGTGTTTTCTCACTGGATCATGTGCTTCACTTGAAACATCGAATCCCCTCTCGCTTAAAATATCATCCGCATTTTCAACGAGTTTTGCACCTTGTTTGATCAAGAAATGGGTGCCCGTGCTCTTGAAGGAATCGATGCTTCCGGGAATGGCGAAGACATCACGGCCCTGCTCAAGCGCCAGAGACGCTGTTATCAGAGATCCGCTGCGCATTGTGGCCTCCACCACCACGACGCCCTTGCTCATGCCGCTGATGATCCTGTTCCTGATGGGGAAGTTCCTTGCTTCCGGCGCCGTTCCCATGGGAAATTCCGAGACCACTGTTCCCATTTCAAGGATCCGTTCCAGAAGCCTTTTGTTGGATGAGGGATAAAGTACATCCACCCCGGTACCAAAAACCGCAACGGTGAAGCCTTTTCCCATAAGACAACCCAAATGGGCGTGGGAATCTATTCCCCGTGCAAGGCCACTACTGACCCCCATCCCGCCTTCCGCCATACCCATAGCTATTTTCTCTGCCGCCCTGCAACCATAATCGGTTGCATTTCGGGACCCCACAACAGCCATAAAGTCTTGACCGGAGGGGATAGCCCTTCCTTTCGCGTAAAGGATAACCGGGGGGTCATGGATTTCTCTTAAGAGTCGGGGATAGCTCTCGTCGGTGAAAGGGATAATCCTGGCGCCACGATCCTCGATCTTTTTCCATTCTCTGTCAGGATCAATGGAAAATTTCTTTTCCGTGATGTTACGGGCCACCCTATCTCTCACACCGGTCACACGGATCAGATCGGAGAAGCCCGCTCGGAGGACCGCTGCAGGCTCGCCGAAATGTTTAAGGAGGTTCTTACAAACGATATTTCCCAGCCCCGTCACCAGGTACATGGAGAGCCAAGAATACATTTCGTCTGTTGGAATCCTGTCCATCTCACAATTTACGGCTTTGAAAAAATCATCATCTCTTCAACGGATGGGCATACCAATCAAAGGGGGCAGCGTGGCACATTGCTATTAAACGCCGGGATGGCGGGTATATAAAACAGACCCACAGAAGTTAGTCAAGGGTTTCTTTGTGAAAGGACCGGCGCTGAAGGCTTTACTCTGTCCGGCACGGTGGAAGGAACAAAAGGGCCCTGGGAGGTCTTGACCCGGCCCAGCTCTTCATGGGGGCACCGTTGGAAATAGCTTCCTTCGCATTGAGGACAATGCCCGTAGCCGTGTCCGCTGTCGTGTCAAGGACCATGCAATACCCTAGGACATAATCAGGCAGCACGACCGTCTCTCTTGATCGTGACTGCTCTTCAGAAACATCAACAGCCCGCTTTCTCAGGATTTCAAAAACCTGGCCCTGTCGAACGCCCTGCATGGAACCTCTCAGGAAATACACGATGGAGTATTGCCCTATCATCACCTTATGTTCATCAATGGCGGAGATATGTGTCTCCAACGCTTCCCTGGATTCCGCGAATTCAATACAAGGAGAAACAGGGCGATAGGCCAGGAGAGAATCGCCCTTTCTGATCGTCTTAAACGCTTTGACAATCTCGCCCTTGTATAGCCCTTCCCTGACGTGTTGAACAATGCGAACCCTGCCGAGAACCGAAGCCCTATACCCCATGTCCTCGCCCGTCAATGGGTCTTTGAGCATGGGGGAAATTCGGGAAACCGAGAACTGCCGGCCCATTTCCAAAGGGGTCGGGCTGTTCATCTCCGTGTAGACAACGTCCCCCTTGCCAAACATCATCTGCTTTCCGTCCCCGGAGACAATCATTCCCAGGGGAATGACTTCACTGGTTGAGAGGTAGCCAACACCTTCCACGTTTGCCAACCCTGAGAGATCATATCCCTTCGGTTGAACGGCAGTGGAAATGGGGATCTTTGGAGCAGCCATTTGCGCCTTGACCGGGGCCGTCTTCAAGACGGGTACGTTTTCCAGCAGGGTAATAACATCACCGGGCTTCAAAAGATGAGGGTTTGTGATAAACGGGTTCATTTCCCACAGCTTGGGCCATAACTCCGAATCACCATAGACCTTTTCACAGATGTCCCATAGCGTATCCCCTGCCTGGACGGTGTATTGGAGCGGTTGAGCCAAAACCTGGCGCGTATACATCTGAGAGATTCCGAGACAAAGCACCATTGAGAAGATGCATAGGTAATATTTTTTTGTCCTCATCACGACCCTGGCCCCGTATTGTAGGTTTCTTTTATCTCCGAAAGCCTTGAAAAGTTACGATGTCCCCTTATTTTTGTCAAGGGGTTTTGTTTTCTCCTGATCCACTATCAACGCATTATCAACATAACTGAGCTGATACTAGTGAATCCGGGTTTCCATCTTCGGGCACTTAAATGCAAACCCGTATACATTGTACGCACTATTGGTAAATTTGACTTTTCCCTTGACAAGTCCGGATTTTACGCTTAGTTTATCGGTAAATTATAATTTATTATTAGTTATTTTAGTTAGTTATAATACTTCAAAACAAAGAACGCTGTTCTGCAAAAGACACAACTAAGAGATCTATATGCAAAACAAATGCCAGAAGTGATTTTACGTGCCCATTTATGAATATGAAACCAGGCATCCCGGAAGAGGATGCAAGAGCTGCAAGAGCCGCTTTGAGGTTATCCAGAATGTCGCCGAAATGCCCCTCTCAGTCTGCCCGGACTGTGGAGCGCGGGTAAAAAAGGTTATCTCGTGGTGTCGGGCCGCCGTGGTGGAAACGTCTGAAGAATCAGCCAGTGTGGAAAAAAAGATAAGGGAGTACGAAGGTGAAGGTATGTGGAGCCATGCAGCTGAACTCGCTGACACCCATTCTGAAAAAACAAAGGACAAAAGCATGAAAACGAGGGCACTGGATGACTACAAAAAGGCAGGCTACGACCCCGGTACCCTTGATAAACATTCCAAGGGCTAAGGGCTCACGCAAAAATAACTTCACATTTTCGCATCTCATCTTCAGCCGCGCCTCAATTGCAAGATCCTCGAAATAGTACGGCTATTTCTGTGGTCCTGCTCAATCGGCGCAGCCAATTCTGACCTAAATCTGAGCGCCAATTCTGCGAACTTATTTTTGCATGAGCCCTAAGACGAGACCGATTTGATGATGATGAAGGATGAATACCTCTGATCCAGATCTTCCGCAGATACGTAAAGATATTCCTTTGAAAAAGAACCCCATATGTTTCGCAGAACCGCCTTGAGGGGGGCCCTCTTTTCCATTTCAGAAGCTGAGGCAAGGCGGATCATATCGGAAACAAAAATATTTTCAAATCCAGGCATGCGATAGGGGGGACTCTTTTCTCCAGCCCTGAGACACACGAAAAATGTCTTTGCCTGTTCGAGCAGGAGGCCTTCAAAAGACAGCGGAAGCCCCAGGATTTTCCTGCTCCACAAATTGAACAGGAGGGGATGGAACCTCATTTCCGGGTCATAAATCTGCTCCTCGGTGAGATGAAAACGGTCACCCAGTTTTTCAAACAACCGGTCCATGGCCTTGACCTGATCGAAAATGTCCCGACATGCTTCAAGTTCCGAAAGGCTCTTGAAATCCCTGTAGGCCTCCGTTTCCACGTGACCCCGGTAGAGCAGGGGTCGTGGAAGGGACAGCCCTTTGAGGGTCTGTCCCCACACTTCACCCCAAAAGGCAACATCCAATCCCTGTCTTAAAAACCAGGCGTCCTTGATCCATTTCTCCAACTCCCACTTGAGTCCCAAGACAAGACCGAAGCCTGCGCGAAAAACAGTGATCAGGGGATGTCGTTTCAAAAGATCCAGGGCACTGGAGACATCTCCATTGCAAACCTTTTCCAGGGTAAGATTCAGGAAACCGGCGGCCCGGCGGCAGGTCTTGACAAGCACATCAAGGTCATTGATCACCGAACCGTCAGCTGAAAGGATCTGATTGCAGAGACCGGCGAACTCAAGATAGATTCTGTCCTGAAAAAGGGGATCTGTAGACCCTGCGACCACTTTCATAAGCAGATCGCCCCTGCCCAGGTGATAAAAAGGGGAGAGAGGAATCAATTCCTTTGCCACACTATCCCGGTCTATTGCCTTGGCAGGCTCTGTTACCTCTTTCTCGGGCGTGAGAATTTCACAATTCAACGGCCCGTAAACAGAGAGGGCCTCCTCAAAGGGAAGGAACCCGTGCTCTGCAAGACGAACACCTCTCAGGCGATACATCTCTTCTTCCGCCTCTGCGGGAACGACGCCGGCAAGACCCTGTACAACCGCCTGATAGCGCAATTCATCCTCTCTTGCCATCCACCGCAGGAGCCCTTCAATATTTTCCCTCAGGTCAGGATCCACGACCCGGATATAGTAGGTTCCATCCAGGGTGAAAAAACCGTCCGGCAGTTCCTGATCTTCATCCTCTTCCGGGATCTCCACCTGAATAGATCGAAATAAATAGTAGAAGGTCATGCTCTGGCCACTGGAAAAAAGCCACTTCACCAATCGTGAGGGGTCCGCCTTCAAGATCTGTGACAACCATCGATCTGCCTGACTCAGATCCATTCGATCCTTGCGCCAGATTTCCATATCCAGGAGGTATTGCCACTGTTTCGTAGAAGCCAACTCGAGTACAGGCAGGCAATCCCCTTCACCAATTTTCTTGATGAGCCAGTAGAAATCTCCTTGGGCGAGTCCCCGTACCAATGCCCGGGGTTTGGGATGATCCAAGATGCGATCGAGGGTCTCTTTTCCTGAAAGGGGGTAGAGAGCCTTGACCGAATTCTCCTGCTCCGCGGGCATCGATCTATTTGTGGACACGACTTCAAACTTTTTTCTTTCCATATCCTGTTTTCCTGAGGGTTCTTGACTTTCGTTGCACAGCAAAGTTATGTTATGTATACTTACAGCCCATGTCCAGACAAAAGAGAACCTGAGGGTCTTTTTCAGATG
>JBAPTR010000200.1:0-2618 GCA_049282265.1 Desulfatiglandaceae bacterium
AAAACAACAGGCACAACAGCAATGCCACGCCATTCAGGAAAGGAAGGAATTTCCGGGAGTAGAGGGCTATTTTTTCAGGCGATCCGGAAATGGAAAAAGACGCCGGGGTTTCCTCACAGGCTTTTAGAAAGGAGATATGCCTTTCCCGACCGTCAAAGAAGACGCTCTCTTCCTCCATGAAAACCACCTTTTCGGCAAGTCCAGGGGGCAGCTCCGGATCAACCTGTGAATCCAGCCAGGTGATGATAAGGAGCTTTCCGATTGTGATGTGGTTTTCCTTTTCCGATTCTTCGATGTCCGAGGCCACTGTTTGCCACAGGGATGCCATCTGTTCCCTGGTTGCGTCGTAGGCCACACATCGGTTGGCATAATAGATCCGCTTGCGGGTCCCGATAACCAGATCCGCAAAACGGTCATGCTGGAAGGCCACGGCAACAGGGGCTGAATCACGCTGGTTTCGGAGAGCACTCAGGATAACCGCGTAGAGTGGCAGGAAAATGGTGCAATCCTCCCGGGTCTTTGTGCGATCCAGGTACTGGTAGTAGAGTCGTGCAGGGAGGGCCGAGAAAAAGATGTCTGTTGCATTGGCAGCCTTTTTCTTTTTCCAGTGGGTGATCACTGATATTGGTTCGTCAAATTCTCCTGCCTCCTGCAACTGCTTTCGTATCATCACCTCCGCATACTTGCAGGGAGCCTCCGTGGTCTGGGTCCTTGAGATCGCTCCCTGGCAATCCGATATGAACCGGATGTCTCCATCGATATCGTCTATATCGGCGATCTGTTCAATGGTGGATCCAGAACACCTGTAGATTGCACCATCCAATTCAATGACAAATTGTTTACGTCGCCCGAACATTATCTTGCCCTCGCCAAGAATGACCCTTTGAGGTTCAAATAAATATCACCATTTCCAGATGCTGCCATCATTCCGGACTTCGGTGGATTTTCCGCGTTATCGGTTTCGCCGGCCGCTTTTAGATCTTTTGTAATATGAAGATAGACGGGTTTGAAGTAATAGCTTCCCGTACTTACCGTCTGGTTTAGTATCTCGGCCGCTTTTTCAAACGTAACGGGCTCTTTGATCTCCACCTCGTAGGTATCCCAGCGATACTTTTCGAGTCCCAGGGCCCGAGCCTTATCCACAAATGATTTCACACGTGCGAGGATACGTCTTTTCCGATCGAGTTCCCGCTCTCTCATTTGCAACAGTTTGAACGTCTTTTGAGAACTCCCGAATTCCGCACGCAGTTGAAGGTACTTTGCAAAGGTCCCCAAAAAAAAGTAGGCCGTTGCCGCGAGGGCTACAGCGAGAACGATCAACACAATTTGTGATCTGAACCTCGTGATCATGTCACCTCAGGAAGATGGTTATGAGGGTTTCAGGGCGGAGCCGAAAGCGACTCCCGACCAGACAAAAGTTTAAGCCTGCTGATTATCAAAACTCCAATTTCAATATCCCTGCCACATTGGCGCTTGCAGGGGGATTCACGGCAGAAGGCCACGCGGCCGGTGCCGGATTATTCCAGGCCGTTGAGTAGAGGAAATCCCCGTTTGCCCCATCCATCTCCCCGTCGATCATCCTGTCCCAACCCATGCCCAAGTCATTGGGTATCCCCTGAACGGCGATGTAGTTGCCAAAATTTATCTGGTTGCTAAAATGCAGGGTAAGGCTCCGTGAAACGCCCGAAGAATCCGTGTAGGTCCTGACCAGACTGGAACCCGTGGGCCCGTTGGGCGGGGGCTTCAACCCAACCGTGGTCAGCTGGCTCTCAATGTTCGCCACGGAGGGGTTGCTGCATCTCCCGTCCCGTGCACCGCTGTTGAGCAATGTATTGCTGTCTCCCAGAATCCAACCTGTACGGTCGTAGTAGTTGTTGAACGCCATCTGCCATTCTCTGAGCCAGGTGGTGTAGATCCGTTTCTGCTCCGCACTCCTCAACAGATCCTTGCCCTTGACCACCGCTCCGATGATGATGCCGATGATAATCAGCACGATCGCCATCTCAATGAGAGTAAAACCCTCTTTTCTTGCCAGAAGGGTTTTTTCTTCGACTTGATTGCTGCCCATTTTCTTATCCTCCTTATTCATTAGAATTTACCGTGGCGCACAGCGAACGAAACAATACAATGCAATATGTGTGCCGGAACTCCACCGCGGGCAAGATCCGGTAGGCCGGAGGGTTTTTCCCGGCAACGCCAAGGATTTCGATGAATGGCCTTTCCGGTCCAATGCCCTTAAGTACGGCAGCCCTAATACGTCTGCAGTCAGTATGCAGTCCGCCAGCCTGCGTCCTGAACAAGAAGCCCTGCTCAGAACTTCTCGGCTTTAGGGTATTCCCGGCGTTCCGAGAAATATCGTCAAATTTATTGGCAAGTCCGCCATATTTTTAACGTATTTACCCAACATTCCCAGAGGTATCCCTCTCCTTCCTCATTTCCATTGATTTCTTTCTTCAACCAAATTAAAGTTATGTCTATCTGAAAAGGGTCCCCAGGTACCGGCCGAAGAGGATATTCCCTATTAGACAAAAGACACCATCGGGTCTAGCCATGAAACAAAACAATCACACCTATCCATGCGTCCTGGACTTCAAGCCGGGTTTCTTTCTGAGCTGGGT
>JBAPTR010000201.1:0-3951 GCA_049282265.1 Desulfatiglandaceae bacterium
TGATTTGCATACGCAGCATTTTGAAAAGCTATCAAATTCTTAGTGACTTACTTTCGGGAAGATCATCCGGGAATGCTTCATGATAACATCAATCGTCATTTTCAGCCTGGTTGTATTGATGGTCATCGGTGTGCCGCTGGCGGCCGTGATGGGGGTAGCGGCCGTGACCTGTGTGATCATGTTCACTCATATTCCTGCGCAAGCCGTTTTTCAACAACTCTATCAGGGCTCGGAGTACGACCTGCTTCAAGCCGTCGTTTTCTTCATTGTTGCCGGCGGCATTATGACAAAAGGCACGCTCGCCTCCAGGCTGATTAGAATCGGACAGGCTCTGGTGGGCAGGTTTACAGGCGGCATGGCGATCACTTCGGTACTGATTTGCATCTTTTTCGCGGCCGTCTCAGGTTCTTCACCAGCTACGGTGGTTGCCGTCGGCTCTATCATGATACCGGCATTAATCAAAAGCGGTTACGGCTCACGCTTTTCGATCGGCTTATTGACTTCCGCCGGATCGCTGGGAATCATGATTCCCCCCAGTATACCTATGATCATTTGGGCAGTGGTGATGGGAGTCTCCGTTACGAAGCAGTTTATTGCCGGTTTTATCCCAGGTTTTATCCTGGGAGGCGTACTCATGGCCTACAGTTATTTTATGGCACGCCGCAATCACTGGCATACGCCGTCGCGGTCGTCCTGGTCCGAAATCAAGGTTGCCTTCAGGGAGGGAATCTGGAGCCTGTTCATGCCGGTCCTGGTCTTGGGCGGCATATATGCAGGCATTTTTACAGCTACAGAGGCGGCAAGCGTGGCATTTGCCTACGCCCTTTTTGTGGAACTGGTGATACACCGCAGCCTGACTTTCAAAGACTTAATACCTGTTTTTAAGCAGTCTATTTTGACATCTTCCATGCTTCTGTTCATCATCGCCAATGCCTCTGTACTGTCATACTACTTCAGCGTTAACCAGATACCTTTGAGAGTTGCTGATTTTTTGCTGCAGTATATCAGCAACAAATATGTCTTTCTCCTTCTGGTCAATATTGGTCTGCTGATTATGGGCTGCTTCATGGATATCGTTTCAGCCATGCTTGTGCTCGGACCTGTTTTCCTGCCGCTGCTGCAGAAGTTTAATATTGACCCAATTCATTTCGGCATCATTATGGTACTCAATATTGAAGTGGCTTTTCTCACCCCGCCGTTTGGGGTCAATTTGTTTGTCTCTTCCAGCGTCACCGGGAAAGGTATTGTGGAGGTATCCCGCTCTGTTATTCCCTATTTGGTGCTGATATACGGGGTCTTATTTCTGATCACCTATGTTCCGTGGATATCGCTGGTTTTAACACGGTTGATTCAATAGACCGGATTAGAGCAAAACACAGGATGAATAACACAAGTTTGAATCAATAAATAATTTTGGCCCAGCGGACCAGATTCTCAGCGCCGGAATAAGATATTGGAGCATTCATGACCTTTAGTCGAGTTAAAAAAGAAGATCTTGCTTTCCTAACAAACCTGCTTGGCGAGGGTCGAGTATCCACCGGCGAGTCAAATTTGGTGCTTCATTCTGCCGACCAGGCACATCATAAAGGCTACCTTCCGGAAGTGGTGGTGTGGCCCGAAGCTACCGAAGAGGTCTCAGCGATCTTGAAAATGGCCAATGAACGCCTGGTTCCGGTAACCCCCTGGGGAGCCGGTACAAGCCTGGAAGGCAATTGCCTTCCCATGGCAGGCGGGATTATCGTTGATTTTCAGCTCATGAACAAAATAGTGGTGGTACGTTCCAAAGATTTCCAGGTGGATGTTCAACCCGGTGTCACTTACAAGGATATGAACAACGTATTGGCACGCAACGGTTTGTTTTTTCCGCCGGATCCGGGAGCAAACGCTACCATCGGCGGCATGGTCGGCAACAATGCCAGCGGCATCCGAACAATAAAATACGGTTCTACCAAAGACAATGTGCTTAGGCTTGAGGCGGTGCTGCCCTCCGGCCAGGTAATGCATGCCGGCACACATTCTCACAAGAGTTCATCCGGTTATGATCTGGTTCGGCTGTTGGTTGGATCAGAGGGAACTTTGGCATTGATAACCGAGATCACTCTCAAATTGTCCGGTATTCCGGAGGAATACAGTGCCGGTATCGCCTCCTTCAAAGAAGTTGAAGATGCAACAGATTCTGTAAATGAAATTATGGCCTGGGGACTTATTCCGGCGGCACTGGAGTTATTGGAAGCGGATGCCATCCGTTATATCAACAAAGATGGAAAAATAACGCTGGACGAAAAGCCGACGCTTTTCCTTGAATTTACCGGTTCCAACCGCGGGAGTCTGGCGGAGGACCTCAAACAGGCGGAGGAAGCTTGCCGTAGTCACCAGTGTATCGACTTTCAGGCCGGGGTCGGACGCAGTGAACGCAATCGGCTTTGGGAAGCCAGACACGGTTTTGGAGAGTCATTAATCAGAGGAAATCCCGGGCTGGATGTGTTGATCATCGATACGGCCTGTCCCCTGAGTCAATTTTCAGCGATGGTGAAATATGCGACACAAACGGCGGCTGATCATGGCCTGAAAGCCTGTATCTCTTCGCATGCCGGTGATGGTAATCTGCATCTCAATATTGTCGGCAATATGCAGGACAAAGAATTTGTTGAACGCCTGAACAGGGCATATGATCAGATTGTTTCCTTTGCGATCTCAAAAGGTGGTACCGCAACCGGTGAACACGGCGTTGGAATCGGAAAACGGAAGTTCATGAAACAGGAACACGGATATGGGATTGAAATGATGCGCAGCATCAAGAAATGCTTTGACCCCAGAGGTATTCTGAATCCTGGAAAAATTTTTCCATGAGTACGATGGAAGAATTTTGCGCAGGACGCGCCTGCGAGCCTTTCCACATTCCTTGTTCGATAGGCGTCATTTGATTTCATCAACAGCTCATGCGTGGCACGAGTGAGAATTTTAGACATTACCTTTTTGCTTCCGGCTGTTCCGGGTTAGGGTATAACAGTGAGAAAGTTAATGACCGGCAATGAGGCGGCCGCGTTGGCCGCCAGGCTGGCGAACCCGCAGGTGGTCGCCGCTTATCCCATTACACCCCAGACCAGTATTGCAGAAAAGCTGGCCGTGTATGCATCCGGTGAAAAGATGCATACGCGTTATTTAAAAGTTGAATCCGAGACTTCCGCTTTGGCTGCCTGCATCGGCGGGTCGCTGTCCGGCGCCAGGGTTTTTACCGCCACATCTTCCCAGGGATTGGCACTGATGCACGAGCTGCTGCACTGGTCTGCGGGCGCGCGCCTACCTATTGTCCTGGTGAATGTGAATCGCTCCATGGCGGCACCGTGGTCTCTGGGCGTCGATCACAACGACTCCCTCTCTCAAAGGGATACCGGCTGCCTGCAGATATACTGCGAAACCGGCCAGGAAGTTTTAGACACGGTCCTGATTGCCTTTAAATTGGCTGAGGCTGTGCTGCTACCCATCATAGTCTGTATGGATGGGTTTCTCCTGTCCCACTATTCGGAACCAGTGGAAATTCCTGAGCAAAAGGAAGTAAACCGTTTTCTTCCTCACAGACGAGCCAGGTACAAATTGGATCCCCGGCATCCATGTACCTTCGGCGGAGGGGTAAACTCCGAGGTTTTTTCTCAACTGAGACAGCAAATGCAGGAAGATATGGATGCCGCCCTGACCAGGTTTGACAGCATATGTCAACAGTTCGACCGGCAGTTCGGCCGGCGATACCGGCAGGTGGAAGTGTATAAGAATGGGGATGCTGATTTGGCTCTGATCACCAACGGCACCATGGCAGGGACTGTCAAAGCATATATCCGGCAGTGCGGGTCCAATAAGAAAGTGGGGCTTGTTAAGATGAGGCTTTTCCGGCCATTTCCTGCAGTTCAACTGCGGAAAGCAATCAAGGGTTTTAAAAAAGCGATCGTCATTGAC
>JBAPTR010000202.1:0-14357 GCA_049282265.1 Desulfatiglandaceae bacterium
GTTTATCCATAGGTTTTCCACCTTCAAAACGAATCTCCTCCAGGATGGTCATGAATTTTCTGATCTCCATTTTTCTACCTCCCTCTCTCGGCTCAAAAAGCCGTAAAATAATGAATAAATTACAGCATGTTAAGGAAAACTCTCAATACCTAACCCGGATAAACCCGCCGAAGGCGGACAAGCCGGAAATGACAAATCTCAAAGCTCCCCGGTGAAATAAGAAAAACGTTTCACGGGGCAGGCAAATGTCAAGTGAAATCCAAATGTCT
Source organism: Desulfatiglandaceae bacterium (assembly GCA_049282265.1). Taxonomy (GTDB): domain Bacteria; phylum Desulfobacterota; class DSM-4660; order Desulfatiglandales; family Desulfatiglandaceae; genus CAYUCJ01. The sequence goes on from JBAPTR010000202.1 coordinate 270, forward strand.
CAACGACAAAACATATTCCGCTAACCTGCCTGCCCTGGCGACGGAGCAATGCAAAGCACGGCGGACTTCTTGTTCATTTGGTCATTTGCTATTGGGATTTGACATTCAAAGTCGTCTTATGCTCCGGAGCTCAGGAGGAGGGCCTGAGAGTCTTTTTCAGACCCTTTCTCATAGTGCACTTGGCACCAAACACCGACACAGACGGCTATTTGGGGTTTATGCCTCCCAAACGCCACGCGCTTCTATGAATATATGCTAAACCCCAAATCGGCGTCCATTCCCTCCAAAGTGTTTAGAAAGGGTCTGAAAAAGAGTGTCAGGTTCGGCTCCTCTTCGTGCCTCATAGACTGCCGCTCACGGCATAAACCAGCTTTTTACAAAGCCATCAATCTTTGACGAAAAAAAACGTCCATGGCCTCTTTTCCCTGCAGATCGGCGTAGGCTCCCAGGATGATTTTTTCCTCTGAAAGGCTCTTTGCCCTTTTCATGGCCCTTGATAGTGCAGCCCGCTTCTTTTCCCTACTCAAAGGCCCTGCCTTCACAGTAACAAGAAGGCCACCAATATCCGTACTTGGATCGATTTCCCCGGCAGGCCGCTGTATCACTCCGGCATCTTCCACAAAGCATGCATTGCCAACGGCCGTGGCCGCAGCATCAGCCAGGGAGGCATTTTCCGCAAGGATCGTCACCGCCGAAGCGACGCCCCTGGTAAAGCTCCTCCCTCCCAGTCCGCTGGTTGCCACCCCCCATGATGAAATAGAGGAGTCAAGTGTGATGGCCTGAATACCCTTTTCCACCGGTATTCCCGAACCAATGCCGACCGTTATGGTTTCCTTTCCCCGGAGACGAACGGCGATGTCTCCCCCGTTGTTCACTATTACCCTGTTCATACCCCTGTTGAAAAGAAAATCGGCCACGGCATCGGCAATGGTTCCGGCCACTGCCGCCATAGGGGTCAGGTCATCGTCTCCCACTTTCCGAACACTTTCGATCATGTTTTCGGCCAGGGGGTCTTCCACTCTTACAGAACCAGGAAGCACCGGCCTTGAGAGCTGATCCCGCAAAGACGCCACACGTTCCAGATACAAAAAGGCCTCCTCGGCGGCCCTGCTGCACATATCCCGCTGCGGCAATCTGCCGATCCACGCCGATATGACAAGCCGCATGGGGCCGTATTCCGCCAGGATGCGACCACCATCAAGGACATGGATGGCCTTCTCAGTCTTCATGGGCTATCACTTCATGGGGCGGCGAGAGGCTCCGACGCCTGAAAAGGTTTCATGGCCTCCAGGTGACCGCCCATTTTCTCGTATTCATCCAGTGTGGTGGTGTATTCGACCGGGCATATGGTCGCAGGGGTGGGTGTCCAGTAAAACGATCTCGGTTTGACCCGTCCAACATCCACCATGAAGTTGATGCCTCCTCCGGGAAGTACATAGGCGGGTGCTCCCCCGACCGTCAGGTTTGCCCTGGCGGCATGAACCGCCCTGGTCAGCCTGATGGGATACCGGACAACGCCTGCCCTGGCGCTGCCACCCGTCCCGCCCATATAGACGGCCGACACGAACGAGGGTTCACAACTGGCGGAAATAGCCTCCAAGGCCTTCATGGCAGGATCTGAAAGCCGGATTTCAAGCAGGCTTCCATTTTTCTGGAGTTCAAACAGGGAGCCATTTGTCCCGGTGGTCTCGGTTACGAGAATACGCATCCCCGGCCAGGCGATTTGATGGTCCAGGCCTGAAATCACATCGATGGGGTTTTCTATAGTCGTCCCTCCCCATCCCCGGCCGTGGTCTCCAAAGTACCTGCCGGGCGTGCTCATCCGGAACTTCAATTTGACGCCTGAAGGCCTGACACCCACAAATCGCCCGGCAGTATGCTCACTCATGAGGCTCGTGAGATGGGAGTCCAGTATGACCACTTCATCCGCCGCGTCCTTCAACAGCGTTGCAAAAAGCCCCAGCGTGGCACTCCCGCACCCCACCCTCATGTTCTCCGGCTCCACGCCGTCGATCACAGGGGTCCGACCCACCTGGACAACCAGCCTGCTGCCTTCGTTTACTTTCAGTTTTACCGGTCTCCTGTTGGCTATATCCGTGATCGTCCTCGCCACGAGAAAGCCGTTTTCGGCAGTCAATAGATTGACCCCGCCGATGGACAACATCTTGGACCCATACTGTTCGGTCATCACCATGCCCACTTTTCGCTTTCCCACCAAGACATCGGCCCCCTCGTCCCCGACTGGGAGATCCGTATCTATCTTGATCAGGATGGAGCTGTAACTCAAGGGCGCTTCCGTCACCACGGTGACCACATCCAGGTTTCCCCTCTTTCCATGCACAATGACGGGAGCCGGTTTACAATCCGGATAAGTGGTCCCTGCCCCTATGGCTGTGGTAAGTGGTCGGCGGATAGCTTCAGGGGGTTCGGGACCCACGATATCCTCTACGGCGTCGAACGGATGGAGCGGCGTGATCCGGACGAGCTTGTCCCCTTCATTCCGGTAGCGATGGCAAGCTCCCAGGTAGCCGGGATTGATCAGGCAGTTGATGGGGCATGCGTCACACTGCAGGGTTCCCTCCGAGACGAGCTTTTCAGGCCTGACCGCATCGTATTCGCAGACCCTCAAACAGACGCCGCAGCTTGTACATTTCCCCCGGTCTATCGTGGCCTTCTTTTTCCGCAAAAGGATGGCTTCCACGGGACAGTCCCGCACACAAAAACCGCATCCGATGCACTTTTCCGTATCTATCTTCACCGGAAATTCCTTTAAACTTGACGGCTCCTAATGAACTCATGGTATTTATTAAGTTCGTTTCTCATAAACTTCCTCGAAGTGGCATAAAACAGTTTAAAATGAAGTCGACTTATTAACCGGAGCTCAGGAGGAGAGCCTGAGGGTCTTTTTTGGACGCTTTCTCATAGTGCACTTGGAACCCAACCCCGCGACATGGACGGCTATTTGGGGTTTACGCCTCCAGAAGCCCTGGCGCTCTCTAATGGCTACCTTTAAAACCAAAATAGACGTCCATCTCCTCAGGCATGTTTAGAAAGCGTCCAAAAAAGAGTTTCAGGTTCTCCTCCACTTCGTTGCTCATAAGCTGCCGCTTGCGGCATAAATCAGCTTCATACGAATTCATCAACTCTTAACGGCAACCGATGGATTTCTCTTGGCAGGCGGTGTATTCCTGCTCTTAGAGACCACGATTTCGCCGTCCACAATGACCATGGCTACACCGGGATTGTCACCGGCCTCTATGGCGGAAAGGGCGTCTTCCCCCACGGAGCCCATGGGAGCATCCATAATAACCAAGTCCGCTTCCTTGCCCTCGACGATAACGCCGCGGTTCAATTTGTGGACACGAGCCGTATTCCCGGTCGCCATGCAGATTGCTTCTTCAGGCTTAATGGGGGTCAGGCTTGCCAGCAGATTCATCACCCGCAGAACGCCCAGAGGAATAACCCCGGTCCCCGATGGGGCATCGTTGCCGATAATCACCCTGTCCAGGGCCTTTGCATCCACGATCATTTTCGCAGCTTCCACGGCCACCAGCGGGTTCCCGCAATGCACTATCTCCAAGGCCAAACCGGTTTCGAACACGAGTTTTCTGACTTCATCCAGGGAAACGGCCGTCGGACCTCCGTTCAGATGGGAAACGATGTCGGGATTTGTCCTGATCACCATGTCCGCCGTGACAACGGAACTCCCCGGTATGGAGGTCCCGCCCGTGTGCATCATGACGGTCATGCCAACTTCCTTGGCCCACTTGACCATGGGTGCGGCGTCTTCCGGATCTTTGACGCTGCCCAGGCCGATCTCCCCCACGGTACGCACGCCCTCACGGGCCATTTCCTCAAAATCCTGCTTCACAAGGCCCTTTTCCAGGATCAATCCCCCACCAATCACTTTCCCTCCGCCGGGCCTGAAGTTGTTGAAGGCCTTTGCCGCCAGGATCGCGAGGGCCTTGGTGCCGGCAGGATCTTTCGGCCTGCCTTTTAGGTGGACCTCACCTGCTGAAATGATAGTGGTGACGCCACCGTGAACTTCACTCTCGATAAACCCCATCTGGTTCTGCCTGGAAGTGAAATCACCGAGAATGACGTGACAGTGAGAGTCAATAAGTCCCGGTGTCACTGTGGTCCCGGCACAATCAATCACGCGATCGGCGGTTGCCGCGTCCATGTCTCCTTCCCGGCCGACCTGTTTGATTATCCCATCCTCCACCCACAGGGCATCACCCTCCAGGACAGGATCTTCGATCATACCACTCACAAGGGTCCCTATGTTCTTCAGCATCAGCGTTGACATTTTTCTTGCCTCCTTGTTTTTTCCCTCACGCGCGCCTGTCCCGCAAAGCCGGGTTCACTTCGTTCACTAGAGACACAGAGCAAAAAGAGAAAACCTTTTTGTTATTTGGTTCTTAAACCCTGTGTTCCCCTTGCCGGGGCGTAGCTTCAAGCGAAGACCGGTGGGGCACTGCCTGCCCTGTGAAATGCCTATGCCTATTTCACCGGGGTGTGAGATAAGTTTTTGCCCTTTCTATTTTTCCTTGCGCCTTATGCCTTATGCCATTTGCCTCTTTCGTGTGTCTTTGTGTGAGATATCGCGCCCCTTACCCGCTCAGGGCTTGCAGGCAGCCGATAAATCCTGCTCCCGGTGGCATCCGCAATTCCGTTTAATATTGCAGGCGCGGTTGGAATGAGAGCGGGCTCTCCCACGCCTTTGGCGCCAAAAGGGCCTGTCGGCTCCTCTTCCTCCACGATAATGGGGACGATTTCAGGCATATCCATACCGGTCGGAATATGGTAATCCGCCATGGATGTTGTGATTCCCGGTTTGAACTCCTCCATCAATGCAAATCCCAACCCCATGGCCACCCCGCCCTGGATCTGACCTTCCACGTTTTGGGGATGTATGGCCTTTCCCACGTCATGAGCTGCAATAACCCGGGATACGTACACATTCCCTGTTTCAGTATCCACTTCGACAAAAGCGATTTGACAGGCAAAGGCATAGGTGCCATAGGGAATGCCCTGTGCGGTTTCCGGATCGAGGGGTGTGGTCTTCGGGTCAAAATACCCTGAACAACTGAGCGTTCTCTCTTCGCCGTACGCCCTTTTTGCCAGGTCTTTCACGGAAACACGATGTTTCGGATCTTTCTTGCTTACCACAAAACCATCTACCAGGGAAAGGTATTCACCCGGTATTCCGAGAGTGTTTGTGGCTTCCGCGAGGAGCTTCAGTCTCAGTTTTTCGGCGGCATCCATCACCGCGTTCCCGGAGATATAGGTCTGGCGACTTGCCGATGTGGCACCGGCACTCTGGGTCAGCGCCGTATCCCCAATCACACGCATGATTGCGTTCGGCTCCACGTCCAGGATTTCAGCCGCGATCTGGGAAAGAACCGTTGAGGAACCCTGCCCGATATCCGCGACACCGGTATAAAGCACCACCTTTCCGGCAGGGTCCATCTCTATTCTCGCGTTGGCAGGATTTTTCACCCCCGTATTCCCGATCCCGTACCACATGGCTCCCAGGCCGATGCCACGCTTCTTGGCATTATCCGGGTTCTCTTTCTTCCAGTGATCCACGGCCTCTTTATAGTATGGTTCAACGGCCTCAAGAGCCCTCAGCATCCCCACACTGGCATCAAGCTTCTGGCCGGTTGCCGTACGCGACCCCACGCGCAGTGCATTTGCTTTCCTTAATTCCATGGGATCAATGCCCATTTCCTGCGCCATGAGATCCATCTGAGACTCATACGCCACGGCCATTTGCGGCGCACCGAACCCCCGCATGGCGCCTGCCACCGGATTATTCGTGTACACGCAGAGGCATTCAACCTCCACATTTTCTACTTCATAAGGGCCAGTGGCATGTACCGCCGCCCTGATAGCAACGGCCATACCATAAGAGGCATAGGCCCCTGTGTCACAGATGCAGCGCGCTTTTACCGCCAGCAGCTTTCCTTGTTCACTCGCTCCGCTTTCCATTTCGATTCGAAAGGGATGCCTCTTACTGGTGGCCTGAAAGGCCTCTTCCCTCGTGTATATCAGTCGAACAGGGCGTCTGAAGTGATAAAGCGCGAGGCCGATGAAGCCCTGTGTAGTCAAGTCCAGTTTTGAGCCGAAGCCGCCACCGGTATTCTTCTGTATAATCCGTACCTGTTCGGACTGGAGACCCAGAAGACGGCACACATCCTGCTGATCGTAGTGCGGGTTCTGGGTGGACGCGTAGATCACCAGCACACCATCTTTATCAACATATCCGGCGCCTGCATCCGGCTCCAGATAACAATGTTCCAGGCAGGGAGTGATATAGTGTCGTTTTACCCTGACCCGACTCCTGGAAAACCCCTCCTCAACATCCCCTTTTCTCAGGTACCGGCGATACAGGAGGTTTCCCTTTTCGTGGACCAGGGGAGCACCCTGCTTCAACGCATCCTCAGGATCAAATACCGTAACGAGTGGTTCGTAGTCCACACGAATGGCATCCAAAGCATTTTCAGCCGCCCCTTCATCCGTGGCCACCAGCACCGCCATTGCCTCTCCCCGGAAGCGGACACGATCATCCGCGAGGAGGGGTTGATCCTTCTGAATAAGTCCATAAAACCTCTCGCCCGGGATGTCTTTTGCCGTAAGAATACCCATCACGCCGGGTATTTTGAGGCCCTCGGTAGTATCTAGAGTACGTATCCTGGCGTGAGATTCAGTGCTTCGCAACACCCTGAGTACAAGAGGATCTTCCAGGGCCATGTCCGCGCTGAAAGCGGACCGGCCCCGTGCAAGATCCTCTGCATCTACTTTGGGGATGACCGTATTGATATGTTTATATGAGGGCATCGTAGCCGCCCGTCGTCTTTCTTAGATAGTCACCTGATCAAGCTCTTTGACGACGCTGATCCCTTTTTCTTTCATCTCTTTCAATGCCGCCTCCGTAGTCTTGGGAGCAACTCCCTTGCACAATCCCTCCACGACGGTCACCTTGTATCCGGCATTGGCGGCATCAACGGCGGTTGCCTTTACGCAGTAGTCCGTGGCAATCCCGTACACAATGACCTTCTGTATCCCGTTTCGCTTCAGGATCTTGTCCATCTCTGTTCTGTCCCCGCCATCGTCCTGAAACCCGGAGTAGCTGTCATATTTCGGATTCTTTCCCTTTTTTACAATCGCGAGGAACAGGTTGTTATTCACGAGCACCCGCGCATTCTGAGTCCCCTGGATGCAATGGGGCGGCCAGAGCACCTGCGTTTTCCCATTGATCTTGATGGCCTGAAAAGGCTTTTTCCCTGGATGGTTCGTGTAAAATGAAACGTGATTAGCGGGATGCCAATCCTGTGTCCCGAAAACAAGGAGCCCTTTTTGGGCCAGTGTCTTTGTAGCGTTTTCAACCTTTTCCACAAAGGCCTGATCCGTTCCGGCCACGGCAAGAGAGCCATTCTTCCACTGGGTGAAATCCCCCTGCATGTCCACCACGATCACACCAACTTTTTCCCCAGCTAGACAAACATTACCTGGGTCTGCCAGGAATACGCCACCACACACGAGCGCCATCAAAATGATCATCATTGTTTTCATACCCATTTCTCCTTTTCTCACCCGGATAATCCGGAACAAAAGGTTCATCATGCTCCCATCTGAGCCATGTTCAGTCTTACGCCTTGCTGCGCTCCTCCGCCGCTAAAGACCATATTCCGATCGTCAAGCAAACGAGGAAATTACACCCAGCGGGTCGTGACAGTCTTTTCATCCATGAACAGCCGCATGGAGGCCATTCGTGATTTGGCCGTGCCCACAAAGGATTCCCGACGGGAACCTAAAGGGAAAAACGCGTAGGGTTGTGGAACTCCCACATTGACACCCACATTGCCCACGTTGACCTCCCTGATAAATTTGCGGGCATTCTTGCCGCTCGCGGTCATGATAGAGGCCGAATGTCCGAGGTTGGTCTTTGTATTGATCCACTCAATCACCTCGTCCAGATTGTCCGCCCTGATCAGGGCTGCAACGGGGCCGAAGGCCTCTTCCTTGGCCATGGGCATGTCCACGTTCACACCTTCGAGGATCGTGGGTCCCAGAAAATTCCCGTCCGGATAACCCGATGCCTTGACACCCCTCCCGTCGAGCACCATTTTGGCTCCATCGGCAAGGGAGGCCTCTATCCAATGCAGGACTTTATCACGGCCCTGCATCGTTGTCATGGGACCCAGTTGTGTCTCTTGATCCAGCCCATAACCCATTTTCATGGTGGCGGCCGCTTGTTTGAAACCTTCCTTTATTTCATCATACCGGTCACCCAAAACCACCACATTGTCCACGCCAAGACAGCGTTGACCCGCCATGCCGAAGCATGACCGCATGAGCCACTCCGTCCCGGTCTCCATGTCGGCGTCGGGCATGATCACCAGGTGGTTTTTTCCGTTGCCGTTTATGGATGAGGTCTTCCCGAGTTTTCCGCACAATTCGAAAAGTTCGTGTCCCGCGCGATTGGACCCGATAAAACCGACACCCTTTATCTCCGGTTGCTCCAGTATCATCTTGTTGACAGCCCTCCCGCCGTGGACCAGATTGATCACACCCGGAGGGAATCCGACTTCCTGAGCCACCCGACAAATGGCCTCCGCCGCCACGGGGTCCTGGCGACTGGGGCTCACCACCACCGTACATCCCGCTGCCAGGGCATAGGGCACGAAAGAGGACCAGGCATGCATGGGGATATTCCCCGGCGAGATGATCAAAAAGGCCCCCAGGGGCTCCCATATCAGATATTCGTCTATGCCGTTGGCCAGCTGGTCCAGGTGTTCGTTCTGGCGCACCAGGCCATAAGCCGCGGAACAGGCTGACTCGATATTCTCAATGACCCGTCTGACGGAACCGATGGCCTCACCGATGGTTCTGCCATGGTCCTGTGTCAGGATACGCGTCAACTCATCAAAATGATCTTCGAACTTGGCCCGCATATCAAAGAGCATTTTGGCCCTCTCCCGCAGGGGAAAGTCCTTCCAGGTCTGAAAGGCCTTATGCGCTGCCTGAACAGCAGCCATAGCTTCGTCACTGGTGGCCGTCGGAAACTCGGCGATCACTTCACCTGTCGCGGGATTGCGGTCTTTTTCCATTTTGCCTGATTTGGACGCGACCCACTCCCCGTTTATAAGAAGCCGAAGCTCTCCATAATGTTTTTTTACTTCCGGTAGTATTGCCATTATTTTCTCCTTTCTCTGCCCTCCTCCTCCGCCTCTTTACTTACCTAGTGAGGAAACGAGGGGCTTCCTTATATAATTTCGACCAATCCCGTTGAAATCGCAAAAAGGCCGTCCATGGGCATGATAATGACTTCCGACGAAGTCGTCTCTTCTGCCGAAGTCAACGCGCCGGGCGTGAGGCTCTTTTTCAGACCCTTTCTCATAGTGCGTTTGGCACCAAACACCAACATGGACGGCTATTTGGGGTTTACGCCTCCTGAAGCCCTGGCACTCTCTAATGGCTACCCTTAAAACCCCAAATGGGCGTCCATCTCCTCCGAAGTGTTTAGAGAGCGTCTGAAAAAGAGTGTCAGGTTCTGCCCAATGCCACCATTACCTTCGTTGCTCATAGGCTGCTGTTTGCGGCATAAAACAGCTTTTTATAAATCATTTATTTGCCTCACATACCTCTCCAACGGAATTGCACAAGACCGTAAGGGCATTCAGCACGTGTTCTTTCATCAATTTGCAGGCGGAAAATGTGTTTTTCTCTTTTATTGCATCCAATATTTCCAAATGGTAATGCAGTGAGGATTGGAGGTGATCCCTCTGCTGGAGTGTTTTGTAACTAAACATGGTCACCTGGTTGTGGAGATGTGACGCAATGGTTTTCAACCTGGTATTTCCCGAGATTTCCATGATGACCTTGTGAAAGGTTCCGTGGAGCCTTTGGTACTTGATGACATCGAAAGGCTCTTCCGTCACACACGCATCCATCCCTTTCACAAGTGATTCCAGCCGCACTATTTCCTTTTCCGTGATGACCTCCATGGCCAGGCCAACGGCCATTTCATACAACGTCGCTTTCAGGGTGTATATCTCCCACATGTCCTTTTCCGTCATCTCCGGGACAAAGACCCCCCGGCGTGGCTTTCTGATAACCAGTCCGGTGGCCTCCAAGGCCTTCAGGGCTTCCCGAACAGGGGGACGGCTGATGTCCAGGCGCTGGGAGATCTCCTCTTCCTTGAGCTGTTCTCCGGGCAGAAACCGGCCCGTGACAATCCATTCCTGTATATTGCGTTTCGCGATGTCTGCTATTGATTCAAGTTTCATGGTCTTTTACAGCCCCCGGCTAAGGGGGCATCCTCACAATTCGATACCCTAAAAGGCCTATACGGCAAGATGCATCTCACAAACATCGTCTGATAGTCTGCCGATTTCATCATCAAAGCAGATATGCCCGTGATCCACAATATAGGCCTTGTCGCAAATGGTCCTGGCAAAATTCAGGTTCTGTTCCGCAAGGAGTATGGAAACACCTTCACCTTTGAGTTTCGTGATGGCGCTCCCGAGCTGATCCACAATGACCGGGGCGAGACCCTCCGATGGTTCGTCCAGAATAATGAGTTTCGGATTTCCCATCAAGGTGCGCGCAATGGTCAGCATCTGCTGTTCACCCCCGCTCATCTGTCCGCCCGGACGGTTTTTCATGCCCCCCAGATTCGGAAAAAGTTCAAACAAACGCTCGGGAGTCCACGAGTCAAAGCCTTCAGGGGCCGGTCTTCTGCCCACCTCGAGGTTTTCCATAATGGTGAGACCGGTAAAGATACGCCTGTCTTCAGGTACATACCCGAGTCCCTTGGCACATATCTTGTATGAAGGCAAACCCACCAGGGGCCGGCCTTCAAAAAATATTTCCCCGCTCTTTGGACAGACAATACCCATAATACTCTTCAGGGTAGTGCTCTTCCCCACTCCATTTCGTCCCAAGAGGACCCCCACCTGGCCTTTTTCCATTTTCAGGCTGAGATCTATGAGGATATGAGCCTTGCCATAGAAGCTGTTGATGGCCTGCACAACAAGCATCCCGTGCCCACCATTATCCCTTTCTGTCTCCGGCATCAGTGAGGACCCTCCGTAGCCCCTTGGGCAGGTACGTCACAAGTGCCGAAATAGATCCTGCGGACCTCGTCATTATCCCGCACTTCCTGCGGCGTGCCTTCGGCGATCAGTTCACCGTAGTTCAATACGATGATCCGGTCTGCGTGGGCAAAGACCACGTCCATATCATGTTCGGTAAAAAGGACCCCAATGGACCGGTCCCGGACAATGGTTGCAGTCAATTCCATGAGTTTCAAGCGTTCCTTGGTTCCCATGCCGGCGGTGGGCTCATCCATCAACAACAATTTCGGCCTGTTGGCCAGGGCGATGGCCAGCTCAACGCGTTTGAGATCACCGTAGGCCAGGATCCCGCAGGGGCGATTGTGCTGTTCTTCCACACCGACGAGCTCGAGAAGTTCCATGGCTTCATCCCGGTAGAGTCCGGAGGTCTTTCTAACAATGGATCGCAGACGCCTACGATTAGAAAGGAAGACCATCTGGACATTTTCCAGGACAGTCATGGAGGGAAAAGTGGCGGTCACCTGGAATGTCCTGCCGACACCCAAAGACCAGACGTGTCTCGGCCTCATGCCCGCAGTTTCTCGCCCGAGCACCCTGATGGTTCCGTGGTCCGGCCGAAGTTGCCCGTTTATCAGGTTAAAGCAGGTGGACTTCCCTGCACCATTGGGACCGATCATGGCGAGCAGCCGGCCCTCATCCAATGTGAAATCCACATCGTTCACAGCTCTGACACCGCCGAATGACTTGGATAACTTGGAGACTTCCAATACCTTTGACATCTATTGAATCCCAGCTTCCTTTTTCTTTCGGTTCCCAAAATACCGGCCGAACCGATTGTTAAAATACCCCGCTATCCCTTGTGGAAAAGCAACCACCAGGAAGATAAAAATACAACCCAGGATCAACCGCCAGAACGCGATATGGGAGATCTTGTCCTCAAGCCAGATGAAAGCACTGGAACCTACAAGAGGACCGGAAATGTTCTCTATGCCGCCAAGCAAGACGCTCAAGAGTATGTCAAATGACCTTGAGATGGACATCTCATCAGGGAAGATGCTCCCTTTTGAGAAGACGTAAATCCCGCCTGCAAGGCCTGCGAACGCTCCGGCCACCGCGAATGAAAACCACTGGTGACGCTTCACGTTGATCCCTATGGAATCGGCTCTCAACCCGGAATCCCGGCAGGCTCGCATGGTATAGCCGAAAGGGGTAAACAAGAGGTATCGCAACGCCAGAATCCCCCCGACGGAGATGAGCAGCGTAAGATAATAGAATACCAGTTCATTGCTTGCCCACTGAGAGGGCCATATGCCCAGGATCCCGTCATCCCCCCCGGTAAACCCACCCCATTGGAATACGATTGACCAGCAGATCTGAGCGAAGGCCAGGGTCAGCATGGCCAGGTAAACACCCGACAGTCGCACGCAGAACCATCCTATAATGAGTGCAAGGAGCCCCATGCAGACGGGGGCGAGAAGGAGGGCCAATTCCATGGGCGTGTTCACGTGTTGTATCAGGAGTGCGGCCGCATAGGCACCTCCCCCGAAAAACGCGGCGTGTCCAAAGGAAACCATCCCCCCCGGCCCCATCATGAAATAGAGGCTCATGCAGGCCAGGGCAAAAATGGCGATCTCACCGAAGAGGACCATTTGATATTTTCCCGCATATACAGGGAGCAGGACCAGCAACAGAAGCAATGCCAGGCCTATCAACCGCATCTTTGTGGAGGCAGGTCTCATGATGGTTTCAAAGGATTCCTCAGCCGCTGATTCCTGAGCTTCCTCTTTCCCAAGAAAACCGTAGGGACGGATGACCAGAACAACGGCCATCACAAGAAACATCATGACGAGGGTGCTCTGGGGCAGGAATAGGACACCGAAGGAACTCAGTTCACCGATGACCACCGCCGCAAGGAATGCGCCGGGGATACTCCCCATCCCTCCCACCACAACGACAACGAATGCGGCGGCAAGGACATTCATGTCCATCAGGAGATCCGCTCCACCTTTCGGCAGCTGGATAGCTCCGCCCAATCCGGCCAGAAACGAGCCAAGAAAAACCACGCTGGTGAAAAGCCATTTCTGGTTCACTCCCAGGGCACTCAGCATTTCTCTGTCTTCGGTTGCGGCGCGCACAAGGACGCCCCATCTCGTGCGATTCAGCAGAAACCAGATGGCAATCAAGACGAATAGAGCGGCGATGATCAGGACCAGATCATACACCGGCATGAGGGTGCCCAGAATGTTTATACTTCCATCCAACCCCGGAGCCCTGGGTCCCAGCAGATCTTCCGGGCCAAATACCCAGCGCGCCAGATCCTGAATGACCAGGACCACGGCAAAGGTCGCCATGAGGAGGAAGAGCTCCGGCGCACGATACAAACGCCTCAGAAGCAATACTTCAACGATAACACCCAGGAAGCCCACGGCCAATGATGCCACCAGGATCCCCGTCCAGAAGGAAAAAGCGCCATGGGAAAGAAAGGCAATTACAAAATAGGCCACGTAGGCCCCGATCATATAGAAAGAGCCATGTGCCATATTGACAATCCGGGTCACACCGAAGATGAGTGAAAGCCCTGATGCTACAAAAAAAAGTGTGGCCGCGTCTGAAAGACCAGTCAAGAACTGTACAATATAGAAACCCAAAATCTACTTCCTCTGCCTGTAGAAAAACTCAAAACCTGATCTTATCTGTCCAAAAACGATATGAGTGAGCGATTGAACCGCTATCAATGCCGGCTCAAAGGGGCCATCGCTCCGAAAACCTGGAGTGGTGGAGTATTGATGACTTTGTAAAAAGCTGGTTTATGCCATTTCCCCAACCTATCGGGAACGAAGAGGAACCGAACCTGACAATCTTTTTCAAATGCTTTCTAAACACTCCGGAGAGGATGGACGCCCATTTGGGGTTTATCGCTACGTCATAGAAACGCGCAAGGCTTTGGCGCATTAAACCCCAAATAGCCGTCCATGTCGAAGCCCTGTGCCAAGTGCACTATGAG
>JBAPTR010000203.1:0-5471 GCA_049282265.1 Desulfatiglandaceae bacterium
GGCACTCTGCATCGGGTGCGGTGTCTGCCTGAATATCTGCCCCAAGGGCGCCATCGTGGAAGCGTAAAAAGCGGACTTATGCCGCAAACGGCATCCTATGAGGAACGGTTGGGAACCGAACCTGACACTCTTTTTCAAATGCTTTCTAAACACTCGGGAGGGGATGGACGCCGATTTGGGGTTCAGCGGTACGTCCCAGAAGCGCGTAGGGTTTGATAGAAGTGAACCCCAAATAGTCGTCCATTCAGAAGTGAGTTGCCCAGTGCACTATGAGAAAGCACATGAAAAAGATTCTCAGATCCGCTTCCTTAGACACGTAGAATAAAACCACTTCTAGGGATTTTATCATGAGGGAAAGGAAATCGATGAAAAATACGGACATCGTTTTGTGTGGCCTCGGTGGCCAGGGCATATTGTTCATGACAAAAATACTGGCTCAGTCGGCCCTTGGGAAAGGCATCCCCATAATTGGCGCAGAGACACACGGGATGGCCCAAAGGGGTGGCTCCGTCGTTTCCCACCTTCGTCTGGGGAAGGTGGAGGGGAGCCTGGTCAGATCAGGGACGGCCCATATCCTATTGTCCCTGGAAGAAAACGAGGCATACAGGAACCTGGCCTTCCTGGGGAAGGGGGGAGCCCTCTATGTGAATGCCGACACGGAAACCTTTCCCCGTGCTGAAGCGGTGCCCTATCTTAAGAAAAACGAAATTCTGTGCCGGTCCACCCGGGCAGGCAAAGTGGCCATGGAGCTTGGTACACCCATGTCCACCAACCTGGCCCTGATCGGGTTCTTTTCGGCCTTTGCCGCAAGCCCGTTTACCTACGAAGAACTCAGAGAGACCGTCCAACGTATCAGTCCCGACCGTTTTCAGGAAACCAATCTCAAGGTATTTGACACCTGCCACGAAATGGGTTTGAAGGAATCACACTGATTTCAAGAGTCCATCTGATGTAAAGGCGTAATAGGAAGATCCGCAGTACTTACTTTGTTCATGGCCCGGGATAAAAAGAATGTGAATGAATTTGTCGGGGGTGAGATAAAGCCGTCGCCTGTTCATTTGATCTCTTCAAGTTTATCTAAATGGAAGTTGCCGGCAGCCAGGAAAAGATCGATGCGCTCATCCGGTTGCTTGAACCCATGGGCATTGCAAAGTCGGCACGATCCGGTATCCTGAGGGTTTATCGCGAACCCGAATAGGGGAGTATCTTTATATGAATGATCAGCTGAGTGAATATGTGAGAAAACAGTTTCCGTCCATGGAAAGAGAAGTGAACAGCTATCCCTGCGCCTACCTGGACGGTCCCGGCGGCTATCAGGTCCCGGAATCGGTGATCGAGGTCGTAAGGGATTACTTCATCAACATGAACGCCAATGAAGGCCATCAGTTTGAAACAGCGGAACGCACATCCACCATGATTCAAAATGCGCGCTTGATCTTTGGGGACTTCTTCCATTGTGGCTGGGACGAGGTCGTTTTCGGGGCCAACATGACCACCCTGAACTTCGCTCTGGCCCAGACCCTGATGCGGGAATTGACAGCGGGGGACAGGGTGCTCATTACGGAAATCGACCATGAAGCAAACCGGGGACCCTGGCTGCAGCTTCATGACCGGGGTATTGTGGTGGATGAGGTGGCGCTCGATATTGATGCCTGCACTCTGGATATGGGCGATCTGGAGGAGAAGCTGTCAAAAAGGCCGAAAGTCGTGGCCATAAACTATGCGAGCAACGGGGTCGGGACGATAAGCGACGTGGAAAAAATCGTTCACATGTCCCATGAAGTCGGCGCGTACACGGTGGTGGATGCCGTTCATTACGCGGCCCACGGTCCCATCGATGTCAAGGAACTGGATACGGATTTTCTTATCTGTTCCGCCTACAAGTTTTTCGGTCCACACATCGGGGTGCTCTATGCCAAGAAAGAGGTCCTGAATAGACTGGCCCCCCTCAACCTTCGGACCCAGCAGCAATATCCGCCTTTTATGATGGAAACGGGAACACTCCATCACGAGGGTATCGCAGGGGCGGCCGCCGCGGTGGAATTTATCGCGGATATGGGCCAAAGATTTGGGACCGAATTCAAGGCACAAACCGGCAGGCTGAAGGGCAGCAGAAGAAATCAGATCAGGGCCGGGCTCATGGCCTTTGAAAAATATGAACAACCCCTCACCGCCTATTTAATCGGGGCCATCACGAACCATGTTCCCGGGGCAACCCTTTACGGGCCGCCCGAAGGCCATCCCCGGACTTCGACCGTTTCTTTCACCCTCGATGGATACACTCCCGACCAGGTAGCCAGGTATCTGGGGAGTCGGGGACTCTTTGTCTGGGGCGGTCATTTCTATGCCATAAGGCTCGTTGAACGGCTGGGACTCCTGGATCGGGGTGGGTTGATCCGGATCGGTATCGCGCCCTACAATACCAAAGAGGAACTGGACCGCCTCATTGCGTCCCTGAAAGACGGTGATTCGCTCAAACGTTTTACGGCGTCAATGGGATGACGATGAACGATTGGTGAGCACACATTCAAAAGAGGATATCCTGAATATGGGCACGGATTTTTCGGATCAAGTGGTGTTGGTAACGGGGGCCTCCCGTGGTATCGGCCGGGAGATCGCGCGGCAATTTGCGGGACGGGGCGCCCGCGTTGTAGTGCATTTTCACGAGAACAGGGAGGCCGCGAAACATGTTCTGGCGGACCTTCCCGGCCATGCGCATTTTGTTGTTCAGGCCGATTTATCCGATACGGCCGCCATAAGCGACATGACGGAAAAAGTGCTTCAGGAAGCGGGAAAAATACATGTCCTGGTCAACAATGCAGGGATCTACGAGTTCCATCCCGTAGCAACAACTGCTTTCGAGGACTGGGATCGCAGCTGGAAAAGGACCCTATCCACCAACCTGCTGGGACCGGCCCATCTTTCTTTTCTTGTGGCCAGACACATGATGAAAAAGGGGGGCGGCAAGATCATCAACATTACCTCGCGGGGGGCCTTTCGAGGCGAACCGGATGCGCCTGCTTACGGCGCGAGCAAGGCCGGTCTCAACGCATTCAGCCAATCCATGGCACAGGCTCTGGCCCCCCATGGGATTTTCACGTATGCAGTTGCCCCGGGGTTTGTGGAAACGGATATGGCAGCCGACATACTCGCCGGTCCCGAAGGAGATGCCGTCCGTGCCCAAAGCCCACTGAACCGCTCAGCGCGTCCGGAAGAAGTCGCGCGGGTGGTGCTCTTTCTGGCCGGCGAAGGAACCGACTATCTTACGGGCTGCATCATCGATGTGAACGGGGCCTCCTATCTGAGGACATGATATTCGCCGGTATCACGCGTGAAAGGCAATCGGCAATGAGGCCTGCTTGCCCTTCCCCAAGAAGAGGCCCCCCCTTGCGTGTTCCCATTCTTGATACTGTCCCCGCTTGTTTGATTGAAAATACCTTGCCGCAGCGTTTCTTGTGCCTTATGTTGCCCCATCGAATGATCTGTTGATTTCTCACGGAAATGATGTAAAATTTTATATTGACCACCATGCTGATATCCTGTCAAAGAAATATCTGAAATGTCGCCACACAAGGGAAGGAAAACGCATGAACCTGGGATCATTGCTTGAACGGGTGGCTCGCCTCTACCCGAATAAGATCGGCGTTGTATGCGGTGAGCATCGATTCACCTACCGGGATTTTGTGAAAAGGGTTTTCCGGCTTGCCGCAGTCCTGCAGGAAGAGGGAATAAAGAAAGGTGACCGGGTGGCCATATACCACCAGAATTGCCACTATTTTCTGGAAGCCTATTTCGCGGCAGCGGTCACGGGAGCGATTCTGTGCCCCTTGAACTACCGGCTCTCGGCACGAGAGATTGCCTTTATTCTGGAAGATACGGGGGCGGTCGCGCTGATTGCCCAGCCCCGGTTTTACCCGCTCATCAAGGAAGCGATCGGGAGACTTGATAGACCGCTTAGGACTTACTGGACTGGGAAAGAGAGTGTCCCGGCAGGGGAAACAAATCTTGAAGCCTTCCTTGTCCCGGGAGCGGATCCGCCGGGAGAGGTAGAGATTGGAGAGGATGATGTGGCACATCTTTACTATACGAGCGGGACCACGGGACGCCAGAAAGGCGTCATGCTGACCCACCGGAACGTGGCATATCATTCCCTGGGGACCATCGCGGAGCTCAAGATGACGGATGAAGATGTCTGGCTCCACGCGGCGCCCATGTTTCATCTTGCCGATGCCTGGGCTACCTGGGCGGTCACGTGGGTCGGCGGAACCCACGTGATGGTTCCCGAGTTCAGTCCAGGGACCGTCATCGAGGTTATGCAGCGGGAGAAGATCACCCTCACCAACATGATCCCCACCATGCTCAACCTGATGGTAAACGACCCCGCCATCCAGCAGGCAGCGTTTCCTTCGCTCCGGCTCATGCTCAGCGGGGGGGCTCCCATCGCCCCGGAGGTGGTGCGGAAAATCATGGAGGCATTCGATTGTGACTATGTCCAGACCTACGGGATGACCGAGACCAGCCCGTACCTGACCATGTCCCTGTTGAAAGACTCTTTGAAATCCCGCCCGCAGGAGGAACAGTTTCGCTTCAAGGCCGCAACGGGAAGGCCCGTGATGTTTGTGGAACTCAAGGTGGTGAAGGATGATGGGCAGGAAGTGGTCTGGAACGGAAAAGAGGTGGGAGAAATTGTTGTCAGAGGCGATAGTGTGACGCCCGGCTATTGGCATCTTCCCGAAGAGACACGAGGAACCATAAGGGATGGGTGGCTTTACACCGGTGATCTGGCAGTGATGGATGAAGAGGGATACGTGAACATTGTGGACCGGAAAAAGGACATGATTGTTACCGGTGGGGAAAATGTTTATTCTACGGAGGTGGAAAACGTATTGTACAGCCATCCGGCAGTCCTTGAAGCTGCAGTCATTGGCGTGCCTGACGAAAAATGGGGTGAAGCTGTTCATGCCTGCGTGGTCTTGAAAAAGGGTATGGAGGTATCGGAAAAGGAGCTTATTGATTTTTGCAAAGAGGACCTTGCCCGGTACAAGGCCCCCAAATCCATTGGGTTTTTTTCGGCATTGCTCCGGACAGGATCAGGGAAAATTTACAAAAAGGGACTTAGCGATAAATACCTAACCCAAAGATTGATGACTTTGTAAAAAGCCGGTTTATGCCGCAAGCGGCAGCCTATGAGGTACGAAGAGGAGCCGAACCTGACACTCTTTTTCAGACCTTTTCTAAACACTTCGGAGGGGATGGACGCCGATTTGGGGTTTGGCATAAATTCATAGAAGCGCGTGGGGTTTGGGAGGCGTAAACCCCAAATAGCCGTCCATGTCGGCGTCTAGTGCCAAGTGCACTATGAGAAAGGGTCTGAAAAAGAGTCTCACGCCCTGCTCCTTGACTCCGGCGGATGAGACGACTTCGTTGGAAGTCATCATCGTGCCCATGGACGGGCACGCAAATCAACGGGT
>JBAPTR010000204.1:0-3936 GCA_049282265.1 Desulfatiglandaceae bacterium
GGTTAGGGCGATCTCCTCTCGCCACCCCCACCGTGGGTCATACACCGTTACCCTTCATGTCTATGGTTGTTTAAGACCCTGCCAACCTCGAATTTTTGTGGCGGGCTCCCAACAGTCTAGCCGAAGCCAAAGTAATCTCAAAGTTATTATAGGACCCCTACCCCATCAATCCCCGAATGATTCGAGAACTGACCATCGAGTTTTTGGACAGCGCTGTCCAAAAGGTATCGTTGACTTTTTCAGTGAGTCTAGGATTCATGAAGATAATTATACTTGAGAGGAGCTTTTTGACTCATCCAGCACTTTCCTGACCGTTTTTGCCAAATCTGCTTTTACAATCGGCTTGTAGACAGAACCGGATAACTCTGACTTGGCCTAGCGGCAAACCGAGTCTGCAAACGCCGTGGTGGTAATTATTGAGACTATCCGATCTGTATTTTTTTACCCTCAATTAAGAGTGTTGCCATCTCCGTCGCCGGAAGAGGTTTGCTGAACAAATAACCCTGCATTTCATCGCACCCCTCACTGCGCAGAAATGCCAGCTGTCTTTTTGTCTCCACACCTTCAGCCACCGTCTTTAAATTCAAACTTTTAGCCAAGGATAGTATTGTTTTTACAATGGCGCAGGCGTCGGCGTCATCGGGTGTATCATCAACGAACGATTTGTCGATCTTCAGTTCACTCAACGGCATTTTTTTCAGATAAGACAGCGAAGAGTATCCCGTACCGAAATCGTCTATGGACACATGAATGCCCAGTTCCTTTAATAGTTTAAGGGTCTTGATGGTTGCCTCTATATCGGAGATCACGATGTTTTCCGTGATCTCAATTGTGAGAAGATTCGGCGACAAACCTGTTTTGTTAAGCGTTTCTCTTATCATTGCAACGAGGTTTTCCTGGCAAAACTGTTTGACGGAAAGGTTTACGGCTACACAAGGATCGCGGTGACAGGCAACACCGAATTCTCCGGCTTGACGACAGGCCGTTGACAGCACCCACTCCCCCAACGGGAAAATAACACCGTTATCCTCTGCCAAAGAAATGAATTCCCCCGGCGGTACCATTTCTTTTTTCAGGCGGTTCCATCGAACCAAAGCTTCCATCCCGGAGACAACACCTGTTTGAATAGTGACCTTCGGTTGATAGTAAACCATGAATTCTTCGCGCTCCAGACCTCCTCGAAGATCATTTCCCAGAGCAATCCGCCGCATCACCTCACGATGCATCACATCCGTGAACAGGCGAAACTGGTTTTTCCCCTGGCACTTGGCCCGGTACATGGCCACATCGGCATTTTTTACCAGCGTTTCAATGTCATTGCCGTCATTGGGATAAATGGTGATGCCGATGCTTGCATTGACATAAATTTGCTTGTCTTCCAGGGTGAACGGTTTCTTAAATGATTCGGCAATTCTCTCTGCAAGCCTTGTCGCAGCCGGCTCTTCTTTACGGATGAATTGAGCGAGCAGCAGGAACTCGTCACCACCGAGACGGGCAACCGTATCCTCTTCCCGGCAGCATGTCGTCAGGCGCTCAGCAACTTGTTTAAGTAGAAGATCGCCAAAATAGTGCCCCTGGCTGTCGTTGACATTTTTGAAATCATCCAGGTCGATGAAAAGTACACCCAGCGGCAGTTCGTTGCGGTGGGCATGGGTGAGGGCCATCTTTAGCCGGTCATTGAACAGTTGATGGTTCGGCAAACCGGTCAAGGCATCATAATTGGCCTGGTATAGGAGTTGCTCTTCACTGTGTTTTATATCCGTAATGTCGTGAAACAGGGCAACATAGTGGATCGTTTTACCTTCAGAACCCGTAATCACGTTGATCAAAAGCCTTTCCGGGTAGGTTTCACCGCTTTTGCGGCGGTTCCATATCTCGCCCTCCCACATGCCGCGGGTAATCAAAGACGCCCACATCTCTTCATAAAATGCCGGGGCGTGCCGGTCCGACTTAAGGATGCGTGGATTTTTGCCGATAACCTCTTCGGGGTTAAAACCGGTAATTGTCGTGAAAGCTTTATTGACCCTCTGGATAATCCCTTCGCTGTCCGTGATCACGATGCCTTCAATGGTGTTTTCAAAGACACTGGCGGCCAATATCATCTGTTTTTCATATTCTTTGCGATCTTCGATTTCTTTTTTAAGTTGGACATTTGCACGTCGAAGCTCATCGGTACGATCCAGCACCTGTTGCTCGACATCTGAATACGCCTTTTGCAGTTTTGATTCCGCCTCCCTGAGTTTTTCGTAGTCTCTGCTGGCTTTTAAAGAGAGGAAAACGATAATGCCTAATAAAGCCAAGGAGGACGGGAATATTGTCCAGTACATTCTTGTTACTAATCCGTCCAGTTTTGATTTTCTTTTGCTGATATCGTAATAAATCTCAAAAGCGCCGGCGAATTTGTCCTGGCGCATAATCGGTACGTATGACTCGACTACATCAGTTTTCGAAATGATTCCCTCAGCGGATTCAGAATTTTTATTTACTGTTTTTGTATAGGGCTTCCCCTTTGCCACGACTTGGACGAAATAGTCTTTGCGATTGATCTGGCCGATTTCCTCTTTATCGGTGGAAAAGAGGATTTCGCCGGAAGAAGAAAAGATTTTCAGTTTTTGAATGACCAGATGGTGGATGTCCTCCATGATCATTGGTACGCTGACATTTGAAAGGCTGTCTTGAGTAATGGCTCCTTCGTCTTTCCCGAAAAGCATAAATGACAGGTGGGCTCCGGCCCGGATCGCCTCTTCCTCAGTATTTTCAACCAACAAGTTGGTATACTTGGGAGATATGACCAACAAGGTATAAGACGATAGAGCCATTACGCCAATAATGGCAATTATCAGGGCCGCTTTAATGAAGTTGAATTTTCTCATTTACGATCCCTTTTATCTGAATATGATATTGGACATAATGGATAATGAACCGCCATCGTATCAAGACACCCCTTTTTCATTCAAAAATTTACTGTATTTCATGTCCTCTTCGAGAATATGGTTGACAAGCCAGTCGCGGAGAAAATTGAATACGCTTTCCGGGACTGTCTCGATTCCCGCTGTCGTCTGAGAGCAAAACGCTACCGTTTTTATCCGAAACTCCTTGTGCATTTGCTTTTGAGTATCAATACGAGGGTAGTTGTGAATAGACAATAGTTCCTCTTCAGTCTTAAAATGGTGAATTGCATAGTTCGTCATCTCGGTAAGAATATCAGCGATCGTTTCGGATCTGGTATCCGCCAATGGATTCTCGATCATGTTATTGATCATATCCACAAGTTTCCGGTGTTGACTGTCCAACTTGGCAACTCCGACACTAAAACCGTTATGCCATATGATTTTTTCCATTTTTTGGCCTCATAAAGCTTCTCATCCACCCTTTTCAGGAAGGTTTCCTTACTGTCCGATCGCGCTACCCTGCCACCTTTAATCTTTTTTCAATGACTGAATGGTAATAATAAGAGAAATCGTACAGTAAATGTTCAAGACTCATGCTAGCTTGCATAATCTTATCGTTCCAGGGATTTTAGCCATACCTCCGGCAGTCTCGAAAATTTAACCAACATCGTGTCGCCGGATTTCTTGGCATAGGCATAGCCTTAATCACTTCATTCCTATCGAACATCAAATAAAAATATCAAAACGATAATATCGCCATTCTAGACCAATCTTCTAGTCCTATCGACTGCAAAATCCATACCGGAATCCCAGTTTTGGACAACGTTGTCCAAAAGCAGACCTAAAACGGCATCAGACGTGGTGCCGCAATAAGCCACAATCCCAAGACACGTGTCTCCAACCGATAATCCCTAACCCATAGGCAAAGGTAAGAATAACCCGCTCAGGCGGTAGGTCCCTCGCACGGATCTAGGCCTTTTTTATTGGAGGCATGTCAATGAATCCTCAAGCAATGGAGAATCTCTACAATGAACGATTGAACGAC
>JBAPTR010000205.1:0-34676 GCA_049282265.1 Desulfatiglandaceae bacterium
GATAGTTTGTTCGAGATTAAGGCATGCGAAAATTTTAACCGCAGGAATACATTGAGGTATTTCGAGGATTAAAATTTGAGCATAACGAAGATATCGGGCAAAATAGCCATTTATGGATGGACACTAACTGGAGAATTTAGATCGTTTGCGAGGATTAGTAGTGGTAGCACAACTGAGCGATTTGAATCGCATTTTCTGATACTTTATAAACGAACCTGTGTTCATCAGTGATTCGTCGGGACCAGTAGCCTGAAAGAGCATGTTTAAGCAGTTCAGGTTTTCCAACACCCTCAAATGGAGTTCGTTTCGTTTCTTTGATGAGGGTATTGATACGACGAAGAACCTTTTTATCGGTTTTCTGCCAAAAGAGATAATCATCCCAGGCGTGGTCAGAAAAGATGAGCTTCACTCTAAAAGTTCCTTTTCGGTACCTTTGTCGTTTTCAAGTTGGACGATAGATTCAATCAAACGCCTGGCGTTCTTTGGTGACCGTAAGAGATAAGCCGTCTCTTCAAGGGCTTCATAATCCTCAAGTGACATAATGACCACAGAGTTAGAAGTTTTACGTGTAATGATTATCGGCGCCCGGTCTTGACATACTTTCTCCATTGTCTTTGCAAGGTTTTGCCTGGCGGCGGTATAGGTTATAGCTTCCATAAACACCTCCTGTACAACTTATTGTACATATCGAAATGCTGCTGTCAAGTGCATATTTGGCGGACATGGGGGACGGGTATTTTTATATTGATTGCCCGACATAATGCCGGACCACTTTCCCAGCTCGTTTTCAAGCTTTCCGCATAGCGTCCTCTTTCGAAATTTCGATATGATTACAATATGGTATTTGCAATCCCATCTTACTTACGATAAACTTTACCAATCGTACAGAGGTTCTCTCTTTCACTCTTGCTGGGAACGTCAATGACCAAGGAACACAACAGTATTCAAAGCGATTTTTCCCTTGCTATTTTCCCTGTGATTGAGAAGCAGGTATTCAGGATGGGTATTGCCGGCAATTACGGAATAGATTCTTCTGATGTGGAATGGGCTGCGGAGCAGGGGGCTAACTACTGGCTATGGGGCGCCAGTTTCAAAAAAGTTACCGCAGGGATTAGTGACAGAAAAACTTAATGAATTGTTAATCGGAAAGACGCTTTACGGTGATGGATGGGTAGTTGATAAACCTTGGCTTACAAAATTGTTTCATGCCGCAGGAAAACCAATGAAATTTAGCGTCAGCCCCTTGGAACTAATCCTCTCTGAAGAGCAAATGGCAATCTGGCACAAAACGAAAGCCAACGTTATCAAAGAAATGAAGCTGACGCGCCATAGAGCCAGTAATGATGCTTGGATTATACAGGAAACTTTTAAACTGACTTTTGGAAATCTTAACGAGAAACAGTGTTGATATTTTTTCATGAATAAAATCAGAGGCTAAGTTAGCTAACCAAAACAAAGAGGGAATTCATGGCTAAAGGAAGAGATACTCAAAAAACAGTTAAGAAAAAATCAGAAAAAACGTTGAAAGAAAAACGCAATGAGAAAAAAGAGAAGAAAGCCAAGAAGGGTAAGATTTAACACTTTAATCAAATGATTTTCAAGACTTATAAAACTTTCAGGGCTTGATATTGAATCCTTGGCATTCCATTAGGATCATTTCAATGGCGCTGCCTTACACGGGAGAACAGGAATGTTGAGGATCGGGTCCCTTCAATTGGAAAATTGGCTCATTATGGCGCCATTGGCCGGTATTACCAACCTGCCGTTTCGAATGATGGTCAAAAAGATGGGGGCGGGACTGGTAACCACGGAAATGATCAGCGCCAAGGGCCTCGTTCTGAAGAAAAAAAAGACCCTTGCCTATCTGCTAAGCGATATTGCAGAAAAGCCCTTGTCCGTGCAGATCTTCGGCTCGGAGCCTGAATCCATGGCTGACGCCGCCCGGATTGCCATTGACAGTGGCGCGGATGTCATTGACATCAACATGGGCTGTCCTGTAAAAAAAGTGGTTAAGACCGGAGCGGGTGCCGCGCTGCTCCGTGCCCCTGAAAGGATACGAGCCATCATTTCCACCGTGCGAAAGGCCTGCCCTGTCCCCTTGACGGTTAAAACGCGATCAGGGTGGCATTCGAATTCCCCTGACACGCTTTACATAGCCAGGTTAATAGAGGACTGCGGTGCTGATGCGCTGGTCCTTCATGCACGATCTGCCTCCCAGGGTTATTCGGGCGAGGCTGATTGGGAACTCATCCGGAAGGTAAAGGATGCCATATGCATACCCGTTATCGGCAACGGCGATGTGTTCGAGCCCTCCCTCGCCCTGAAAATGAGGGGGCAAACCGGATGTGACGGCGTTATGATAGGACGCGGTGCCATAGGTAACCCTTGGATTTTCAAACAAATTCTCGCACTGGAAGCGGGTTTGCCTCATCAAAATCCTACCCCGGCTGAACGAAAGGCCCTTATCATGGAACACTTTCGTCATCTTTCCCGCCTGAAGGGTGAGAGGGCGGCGGCCCGAATCATGCGAGGCCTTCTCATCCGCTATTCAAAAGGGCTCCCGCACAGCAGTGGGTTCCGTGGTGACATTACCGGCATCAAGGACTTTGACTCGCTCGTTTCAACGATGGAGAGTTTTTTCAACAATCTGGGGGAAATGGAATCGTGAAGGTCAAGCTGGCCACCACCGCAGGATTCTGCATGGGCGTACGCCGTGCCATGGAGCTGGTGCTTGCTGAAGCCAACAGGTCCGAGGCCCCCATCTATACCTTCGGTCCTCTCATACATAATATGCAAGTACTTGATCTTCTTATGACAAAAGGTGTTCGGTCTGTCAAGACCGTGGATAATATTGTCCATGGAAATGTGGTCATCCGAGCCCATGGCATCCCCCCCCAACAGCGACAGCTCCTCGAGGAGTCCTCCCTCAGAATCATTGATGGCACCTGCCCGAGAGTGGCCCATGTCCAGGCTATTATCCGCCATAACAGCAGGAAGGGAATGGCCGCTGTCATCGTGGGAGACAAGGAGCATCCCGAAGTGATCGGTCTACAGGGATACAGCGAAGGCCCTGTGCATGTCATCAACAGCGTCGAAGACATTAAGGGGCTTTCGGATGACCTGCCGCTTTTCATCGTGGCACAGACCACCCAGGATGAACAAGTTTATGAGGAGATCACCCGGGAAATCCTAAAGCGATTCCCCGGGACACGCGTATTCGAGACGATCTGTGATGCCACCCACCACCGCCAGAATGAGGTCCGATCACTGGCGGCCCAGGTTGACGGCATGATCGTGGTAGGTGGGTATCACAGTGGAAATACAAAAAGACTGGTTCAGATATCCCGGGCGGCGGGTCTTCCCACATTTCACATAGAAACGGAGAATGAGCTTGAGCCCCACAGCCTTTCGGGCATGAGCACCGTTGGTGTGACCGCCGGGGCCTCGACACCCAGCTGGATGATCAAAAATGTGGTCAAGAGGATCGAAGACATCCAGAGCTCCGGGGAAAATCGTCTCAGACACAGGATCAAGAAAATCTCCAAATTCTTTCTGCTCAGCAACCTGGTTGTCGGCGGCGGCGCCGCCTCCCTTTCCTATGCCTCCAATGCGCTTTCGGGAAAGACGCCCGGGGCCTCTTATCCCGCCATGACCTTTCTCTACATTTTTGCCATGCATGTACTGAATCGTTTTCTGGACAAAGGGGCCAGTGCCTATAACGATCCGGAGAGGGCCGCTTTTTACAGGAAGCACCATCTGTTGCTCTCCCTGAGTGGTTTGTGCGCCATTGTGCTTGCCCTTTTTCTGGCCTATGGACTGGGAAAAACGGTCTTTTTTTCCCTAGCTGCTTTAAGTATCGTTGGGCTGGTCTACAGCGTCCCGCTCATTCCTTCAGTACACCAAAAAGACCATCCCTATGCCAAGATCAAGGATATCCCCGGTTCAAAGACCCTGTCGGAATCCCTTGCGTGGGTGGCTGTTATTGCTGTCCTGCCGGCCCTCGACACAAGCCCCTTTAACTGGACTTTGATCCTGACTACGTCTTCGATGGTTTTCCTTTTGAGTTATGCGAGATCAGGGCTTTTTGACATCCTGCAGCTCCAGGGAGACCTTATCGTGGGCAGAGAAACGCTTCCCATCACCCTGGGCCTGAAAAAGACCTCGATGATCATCAAATTAGCCCTTCTTCTGTCTGCCCTCATCCTCGTGACCGCCCCCCTGTTGCAATGGATGATACCCCTTTCTTACCTCCTCCTGGCATGTGTCCTGGGCCTCTACCTTTGCCTCTCTGCTTATGAAAAGCAATGGATCTATCCGGGCCTCCCCTTCGAGGCCCTCCTGGAATGCAATTTCCTTTTGGCAGGGGTCCTTGCCATCCTCTGGGTTTATCTCCCATGGCTTTAGTCAGCGTAATCATACCCACATTCAACAGGGCGAACCGGGTCAAGAGAGCTGTTTCATCCGTACTCTTTCAGACCTATGAAGATTATGAACTTATTGTTGTAGACGATGGTTCCACTGACGGAACTCTGGATGGTCTGGAGGTGTTTTCCGGAAGGATAAGATACCTGACCCATGGCTCCAATCAGGGTGTATCCGCCGCCAGGAATACCGGCATCAGGGCGAGCACAGGCCCCTATCTGGCGTTTCTGGACTCCGATGATTACTGGCTGCCGGAAAAACTGGCGCTTCAGATGGATTTCTTTCGGAAATCCCCCGAGATCCATGCCTGTCAAACGGAGGAAATCTGGATTCGACACGGACGACGGGTCAATCCCCGTAAAAAACACCTGAAGCCATCCGGCGAGATCTTTGAACTTTCCCTTAGAAGGTGTCTTGTCAGCCCCTCGGCGGTGATACTGGAACGGTCACTGCTGGAGGATATCGGGCTTTTCGATGAGTCTCTGCCTGCCTGCGAAGATTATGATCTGTGGCTCCGTATCGCCTCCCGCTTTCCCATACATCTGCTCAGGCAGCCGCTTGTCGTAAAGACCGGAGGCCATCCTGATCAACTCTCGGCCCGCTATCACGGTATGGACCGCTTCAGGATTAGGTCCATGGCAAATTTACTCGGCCGGAATGTCCTCCATCCGGCACAACGACAGGCGCTCATGGATGAGCTTCGGAGAAAATGCCGAATTTATGCCACGGGTTGTGTGAAACGTGGAAAACAGGAGGAAGGAAAAAAATACCTCGCCTTGCCGGATACACTTGCCTAACGCGGTTATTCCCTTTCGAGTATCTTAACCTTCACGATGCCTTCAAGTCCCTTCTGAAAGGAAACGGCATCTCCTTCGTCCCCGACAATGGTCCCATAGTGCATGGGAATGGCCCACCTCGGCCGGATGGCCTTCGCAGCCTCAATGGCCTGCGTGGATGTCATGACATACGTTCCCGAAACCGGCAGGAGGGCGATATCCACATCCATGTCCTTCATTTCCGGGATGAAATCCGTATCCCCGGCGTGGTAGATTCTGAAACCATCCATATGGACGATAAAGCCCAGCCACCCATTTTTTCTGGGATGAAACTCTTTGTCGGTGTTGTAAGATGGAACCGCGGTAACTGTAATGTCCTCCACAGTCTCCATCTGGCCCGGCTTCACCACACGGACATCGCCCTTGATCTTCCT
Organism: Desulfatiglandaceae bacterium; assembly: GCA_049282265.1. Classification (GTDB taxonomy): domain Bacteria; phylum Desulfobacterota; class DSM-4660; order Desulfatiglandales; family Desulfatiglandaceae; genus CAYUCJ01. Next base: position 5,633 of record JBAPTR010000205.1, read on the forward strand.
TGCCGAGTCCTTTTCGGTGATGATCACGGAACTTTCTTTCTGAATCTTGGCCAGGTCCTCAGGCGAGCAGTGATCAAAGTGATCGTGGGAGATCAGGATAAGGTCCGCAGCCGGCCCGCTTTCGATCTTGTAGGGATCAAAATAGACCGTCCTTGTGCCGTCGATGCGAAACCCATCATGTCCCAGCCAGTGAATCTTTTCCAGAAATGTCTCTGTCATACCAACACCTCCCTATCAGATATCCTTTTCCTTCAATGTCCGACTACCTCTTCATACCAGGCGATTCGCTAGCCTGCCTCGAGTAAAATTTTGTGATCAAGCAATGAGAGGTTCTTGATATGGCCTTTGAAGACGATTTCCTCTCCAAACAGGCTCAACATCTTCACCTGATCTCCCCGATTCTCAAGGAAATCCACATTTTCGAGCAACAGTTCTTCTCGACCGTCTTTCAGCACATAGGCCGTTGCTTCACACATTCCTGTATTCCTCCTGGATAATCTTCACCACCTGTTGCACGAGGTGGGGAAGCGGTTCTGCATTGATCCCTACGATCCGGATGTTTTCCTGGTTGAGGGGAATAATAATTTTTTCGGCGTCGCTGGAACTCACCGCCTCAGCCATGCCGGGAGTCACTTCGCCCATCATTGCGTTGGCCATAAGCACGGACAGGGGCCCGATAATGATGTCCGCCTTCCGGGCAGTCCGCACAATGGCGTTTTCTCCAGTCGCACCCCGGTTGGCCCCTGCCTTCATCATAACGGAGGTTGCAATTGAATTGGTCCCCAGGGCCAGTATCTCCGGATTATTCCCCAGCTTTTCCCGCAATCCCTTGATCAGGGTGGCGCCGATTCCGCCTCCCTGCCCATCCATAACCATTATTTTCACGCTTTTACTCCAGGAAATATTCGTTGATTACCTCACCAAAACCCGCTAAAGTAACTAGCGATTTCATTGTCGCGTCATCGAATGAAAAAAGGGGAAACCAGATGCTCTCTTACTGGATCGCATTTTTCCTGGCGGCCTACCTCTTCGCCGCCATCCCTTGGGGGAAAGTGATCGCCCACAAGGTCGCCGACATCGATATTACCGAGAGAGGAAGTGGCAATATCGGTGCCACCAATGTTTCACGGGAGTTGGGCCTCAAATGGGGCCTCCTGACTTTGGTTATGGACAGTCTCAAGGGCTTTTTGCCCGTGTTCCTTGCCGGCCAGTACCTTGGGGAACCCGGCATTGTCCATGCTTTGGGATTGTCCGCCATTGGTGTAGCGGCCCTCTTGGGGCACCAGTTTTCCCTGTACCGGAAATTCACCGGCGGGAAAGGGGTCGCCACTGCCCTCGGCATCTACCTGGCCATAGCTCCCGTGCCCTGCCTCCTGGCCGTACTGCTTTTCGTATCAGTGGTCTACAAGTGGGAATATGTCTCCCTCGGTTCACTGGCCTCGGCTTTCTCTATGCCGGTTCTTGCCGCGCTTTTTGGGAAGCCTTGGCCCATCGCCATCGGAGCCCTGGTCATGGCGATCCTGATCTTTCTAAAACACCGGGCTAACATCCATCGTCTTGCAAGGGGGCAAGAACACGCGTGGCGCAAAAAGGGTTCTCAGCCCAACCTTTCAAGGAGTCGTTCAAACTCCCCATCGGAATAGAAATAGATCTCGATCCTTCCTTCCCTGCCCTTTTTCTTGACGGCAACCTTTGTCCCCAGCGCCCTCTTCAGGTCTTCTTCTATGGATTGATAATAAAAATCGTGTTCGCTGTTTTCCTTTTTGGATCTCTTTTGACCGTGTCTTCTTTGTACCAATCGCTCAAGCTGACGAACGGATATGCCCTCTTTCAGGATCCTCTTCCTCAGGGCTTGTTGCTCTCCTGCGTTTCGTACACCCGCCAGCACCCGTGCGTGGCCCATTGCAATGCGACCGTCAATGAGATCCTGTTGAATCTGGACGGGCAGCTTGAGAAGTCGCAGAAGGTTTGTGACTGTAGAGCGTTCTTTCCCTAACCGCCTGGCCAGGGTTTCCTGCGTCGCGTCCTGGTCTTCCAACAGCCTCCTGTAGGCCAGGGCTTCCTCAATGGGGTTCAGATCCATTCGGTGGATGTTTTCTATGAGGGCCAGTTCCAGGGATTCCGTGGGCGTTGCGTCTCTCAGCACAACCGGCACACGGTCCAGACCTGCCATTTGAGCGGCGCGCCATCTTCTTTCACCCGCAATCAGTTGATACCCTGTTTCACTTCTACTGACGAGCAGAGGTGTCACCACCCCCTGTTCCCTGATGGAATTGGCCATCTCCCTAAGTTCATCCGGACGGAAATTCTGCCTTGGCTGGAGCGGGTTGGGTACGATGGCCTCGATCGGACACTGAAAAAACCGGTTTTCCGTTTCATCAAGGTGATTGGCATCGGGAATCAAGGCCGACAAACCCTTTCCAAGGGCCCTTCTCTCTCCCATCTCTATTTTCCCCCGTTGGTGATGAATTCTTTTGCGAGAGACAGATAACTCTGTGCACCTCTCGAGCGAATATCGTAAAGGAGAACCGGCTTTCCGTGACTCGGCGCCTCGCTCAGACGCACGTTGCGTGGAATCACCGTCTTGAAAACTCCTCTCTTGAAATGGATTCGCACCTCCTCGGCCACTTGCCGTGACAGGTTGTTCCGCCCGTCATACATGGTCAGCAAAATACCGGCGAGCCGAAGGGTGGGGTTCAAAGCCCGCTTCACCGCCTTAATGGTCTTCAGCAGTTGCGACAAGCCTTCAAGGGCATAGTATTCACATTGGAGGGGCACTAGAATGGCATCTGCGGCAACCAGGGCATTCACCGTCAGGAATCCGAGAGAGGGCGGGCAATCCAATAAAAGGTAATCATATCGGGTCTTCAAGGGGACCATTCGCCGACGCAAGAGGTACTCCCTGTTTTCCACCCTCGCCATTTCCACCTCCGCACCGATCATGCCGGGCGAGGTCCCGATGGCGCTGAGGCCGGGCAGGGCGGTTTCCACCAGGACTTCCTCTTCCGTGGCGGATTCAAGGAGGAATTCATAAAGTCCCTTCTCAAGGGTATTGCGATCAATGCCGAGGCCGGTGGTGGCATTTCCCTGGGGGTCACAATCCACCAGGAGGGCTTTCTTCTCAGCGGCGGCCAGGGAAGCCGCAAGATTGATGGCCGTAGTGGTTTTCCCCACACCCCCCTTCTGGTTGGCAACAGCAATAATGGAACCCATAGCGCACACAAAACCTTGTTCATTCGGTCTGGCACCCTGCCGGGCGCCGGCTAAGCCGCCTGCAATTGCAGATCTTTCCAATCACGATGTGTGCCTAAACCGGATGAACCCAAAATCCTTATTTGAAATGGACCATCGAATGCCCGCGTCCAGGCAGGCCGGAACCGATGCGGGCACCTTGGGTTGTTAGCACAAAGGACCGGGATTGAAAAGGGAAAAGAACGGGTTTATCTGGGATGGTGATATTGCTTTTTCTCTCGATTCGTATGTATTTGAGGGGAGAACAAAGAAATGTTCCACGTGGAACATTTGACACAACCCTATTAATACACGACTTATTTCGGCTAATTATGCCCACCACCTGCCCTACGCGTCGGCTCTCTTGCGAGACCGGACACATTCTGGGTCTGTTTTTTCAAGCGACAGTTGGATCAACCGCTCCACCAGTTCCGCCATGGATAGGCCGGCCGTTCGTGCAGCCAGGGGAAATAGGCTGTTTTGGGTCATCCCCGGGATGGTATTCGTTTCAAGTAGAAAGATCTCGTCACCGCGGATTATCGTGTCCGTTCTGCTCCAAACCCGACACTGAAGGGCCTGGTGAGCCAGCTTGGCAAACTCGCGGATCTTTTCGGCAACGGTTTCGTCCAGATCAGCCGGGCAGATCTCCCTGGTCGCACCTGAAGTATATTTGGCTTCATAATCAAAAAAATCATAGGGCGGATTGGGGGCTATTTCGATCAGGGGAAGTGTCTCCAACTCTGCGTTTCCCAACACGCCGCAGGTGATCTCTCTTCCCGCCACGTGTTCTTCCAACATCACCTCCTCGTCGAGGAGGAGCGCTTTGCCAATACCGATCCGAAGGTCCACTTCTGAACTACAGATGGAGATCCCCAAACTGGAGCCTTCCGAAACGGGTTTCACCACCACTTTCTCGCCAAGATATTCCCTGTAAAAGCGAGGTCGTATCTCTTCTCCACGTTTCAGAATAACCTGAGCGGGCACTTGCAACCCTACGCTCCGGTAAACTTCCTTCGCCAGCTTCTTGTTCATCGCCAGCGCGCTCGAGAGGACGCCCGACCCCACGTAGGGAATTGAAAGAAGTTCCAGAAAACCCTGGAGACATCCGTCTTCTCCCATCTTTCCGTGAAGCAGGATGAAAGCCAAATCAATGGCGTCCTTGTTCTCGATGAGCGAAAGCAGATGCTCTTTTGGATCATAGAAGGTAATTTCATATCTATTCCTGTCCAATGCATCATAGACCGCACGACCACTCCCCTGCGAAACCTCTCTCTCGCCAGACCACCCACCTGCCAAAATCGCGAGCCGTATCTTCTTCATTTGTTCTCACCCCCCCATATCAGCCCTAATAAATTTTTTTCCCCCTTCTTATTTTTGATAAAATACATCTTGCCGATGACACACCTTTTAGATCACTTACTTGATGGGCCGTATTTTCAATTAGTTAAATACATATGCAAGATCCTTACCCATCCAAGAAAATCACAATACCGCGATTCACAATTTGAAAAAAGTGAACAGAAAAAAATAAAAATCGCCGAAATTACGAGAATTTCAAAGAAATCACGAGAAACCATATGTGGATTCATTTATGCACAAAAAGGATTTTGTCATTAACCACATGAATTCAAAAGAAAATCGCAGATGCCGATTTATCTTTTCTTCACGGCAAGTTACCGGAAGACCGAATATTTTGCCTGTAATATTTACATGTTAGCATCTGTCGAAAAGGACAGTCAACCTAAATAACCGCTCTCCTCCAGACCTTTTGACAGCTTCTCAGGTTTCAGATAGAACAACTGCCATGTTCAAACATTGCCCACGCGTTTCCTAACCAAAGGGCATCTTCAGGGAGAAATAGATGAAAGTTACTTGGGAGGACGTTAAAGCCCAGATCAGATCCGAACTGCCCCAATCCAGTTTCTCTCTGTGGATCAATCCACTTACGATCGCTGGAACTGAAAAGGACCAAATAGTCCTGACTTGTCCCAACAAGTTTTCAAAAAGATGGGTTACTGAAAACTACAAGGCCATGATCCAGGAAAAATTTCAATTGGCCACGGAGTCAGATCGCGAAATCCTGTTCAGGGTAGAGCCACCCAAACGCAAGGATACCCTTCCTTCTCTCTTGGCCGACACGCGGCAACTTATGCTCCTGGACGTGCCGGGTAAAAGAAAAAATGGTCGTGTTAAACTCAACAGCGGTTATACATTCGACCGTTTTGTGGTGGGACGCTCCAACGAATTCGCCTATTCGGCTTCAAAGGCGCTTGCACAGGGAGGTGCCTGGAATTATCATTCGCTTCTCATGCTTGCCAACACCGGACTGGGGAAGAGCCACCTTTCCCACGCGGCAGGGAATGCCATCCTGGAGCAAAATCCTTCCAGCCGCGTCTACTACATGACTGCGGAAGACTTTACAAATGAGATGGTTTCCTCCCTGAAACAGGGCCGTATAGAATCATTCAAGAGCAAATATCGCAATGCCTGCGATGTCCTGCTTCTGGAAGAAATCCAGTTCCTCAGCGGCAAGGAAAAGACCCAGCTCGAACTCGGGTATACCCTGGATGCCCTGGCCAATGACAACAAAAAACTCATTTTCACCAGCTCGCTTGCCCCTAAAGATATACCACGGATGTCGGAACAATTGACCTCACGCCTCACTTCGGGCCTCATCACCACCATTAACCACCCGGATTACGAGACACGGCTGAAAATTCTCAGAGCCAAAGCCAAGGAACAGAACCTCTCCCTGGAGGATGACATTCTTGCCCTCCTGGCCTCCAGCCTCAGCCAGGATGTTCGCCTTTTGGAAAGCGCCCTTAAGTGTCTCAAGGCCAAATCCGAACTCCTGAAGGCCAGGATTGACAAAGATCTTGCCAGAGAAGTCCTCAGATGCCTTGTGGCGGCCGAGCAGACCATCGACCTGAAGGAGATAGAACAACTGGTCTGCAGATACTACAAAATAGAAAGAGAAATGCTGAGATCCAGTTCAAGGAAAAAGATATTTACCTATCCCCGCAATATCTATCTCTATCTCTGCCGGCACCATACTGACGAAACCGTCGAAAGCATAGCCGGATCCGTCAGACGAAGCCATTCCACTGCGCTCTACGCTTCAGAAGTCATTGAACACAAGATAAAATCGGACCCAAAGGTCCGTAACCAGGTCCGGTTCCTGAGCCAGAAAATCCAAGAAATGAGCAAATAATGGGTCTTCAGGGCCTCACCCTAAAAAAGAATTGCCTGGTGGGAATAATCGTCGTCTGTTTCCTGCTGGCTGGCTATTTATGTCTCCTCGCGATTCTTTCCATTTGGATCGGGGTAAGATCAGCTCCTCAACCCGGATTTTGGATGCCTATTCTTACGGGTTCTTTCTGTTTCTTCCCAGTTCTCTGGGTGCTTTTTCGTCTCACCAGGTTTCTTCGTTCCCAGATGGCTGAGGAAGGCATCGTCAGGGCCCAGGGGCTTCAGGAACCCAATCAACGCTGATCCTGTTCATAAAAGGCCCTGAGAAAATTTTCGTCCTTTGGAGAAAGATTGAATCTTTCCGCCCCCTTCTGAATCACCTTGCCAAGCGAGAGGCCCTCGTCTTCCTTGAGCTGCTCGGAAATCCATTTCACGGCCTGCCTGACCTTTTCTCCTTTTGGCTGGATGGTTGCCATTTCTTGTTTCTCCTCTCCACAAACTCGTACCTGAGAATGATAAAACCCAAAAAAATCCATACCGTCTGGGAACATGAACTAACACGATTCCATGCCATATTTCAAGGCAAATGAAAGTGAGGTGAGACGGTGTATTCGGGTACCATATCTTTACACATGCCTTATGAGATGCTAATATATACTATTGTTGAAAACGATTTGGGAAAGGGATAGGCCGCATTGCTCTTTCTTTCATAGATGAAGGGGAAGACATGGACACAGCTTTTGAAGAATTGATTGCCTTTCACGGCCATAGCTGTCCGGGTCTGGCCATTGGATACAGGATGACCAGGGCAGGCTTGGCCTTCCTGTCAGGCTCAAGGGCCGTTGATGAGGAAATGGTGGCCATCGTGGAAAACAACGCCTGTGGTGTGGACGCCCTGCAGTGCCTCAGTGGGTGCACCTTCGGGAAGGGTAACCTCATTTTCAAGGATTACGGAAAGCATGTCTTTACCTTTTACGATCGGTCGTCCGGTAAAGGAGTAAGGGTTGTCTTCCGCCACGGCAATGTCTCCGATGACCTCAGGAAGGAGAGGGCGAAATTTACCGATTGGCTTCTTTCTGCACCGGAAGAAGAGGTGGTAACTATGGAAGAGGTTGTGATTGAAGAACCCGAGCCTGCCAGAATCATGATATCCGCTGAATGCGCATTCTGCCATGAGGATGTCATGGAAACAAGGACAAAAGAGATCAAGGGTCAGGTCGTGTGTATCCCCTGTGCCGGTAAATATTCGGCTTCCAGGAAGGGGAGCTGATAGGCTCTGCGTGCGGCATGAGCACTTTTTTGGTCAATGGCCCTCAGTGGCCTGGAATGCGCCCCCTCTGAACGCCGCAATGAAATGCGCATCCACCATGATTTGTGCCGGGGAAAACCAAGGAAACCCTAATTGCCAATGCGATCATCAACCCCCTTTAATACCTCTGCCACTTTTTTCCCCAATCTTTCAAACGTGAAAGGCTTTTGAATAAAGCCCTGGGCCCCTAAATCAAGGATCTCCTGGACAGGGCCGTCTACAGAGAAACCGCTGCACACAATTACTTTCAAGCCCGGCCTTGCTTCCATCAGGCGCCGATAGATCTCCTTCCCACCCATGCCCGGCAAGACCATATCCAGAAGAGCAAGGTCTATTTCCCCTTCAAAGGCCTCGACCGTATCCATGGTTCCCCTGCCCGTATTGGTCTTCAACACCTGATATCCCATCTTTTCCGGAAAAGCGCAGCACACATCCCTAACCATCTCTTCATCTTCAATAAGTAAAATGACACCGGCATCTCTGACGAAAGCCGGGCCGTCTCTCTTGGCCGTTTTACCCCTTTCCTCTATTGCAGGGAGATAGATGGAAATCCTTGTTCCCACAGCTTGAAAACCTTATGGATTCAACCAAAATCCTTGCCCAGCCTATTGCGGCTTACCCCAGTTCAGGCAATCGGGTGGTCTTTCCCCCCTCAGCCCGGCCATGAGATTCCTGGCTGCCCTTAAACCCATGTTGGTCCTTGTTTCGATGGTGGCGCTCCCCACATGGGGAAGCAGCAACACGTTCTGCAGTCCCGCGAGCCCAGGAGTGAGATCGGGCTCGTGTTCATACACATCGAGTCCCGCCCCTGCGATCACACCATCCCTCAGGGCCACGAGCAAAGCCTCTTCGTCCACCACTGGGCCCCGGGAGGTGTTGATCAAATAGGCGGAGGAGCGCATCATCGCAAGCTCTTCCCTGCCGATGAGATGGTGGGTCACACTGGTGAGCGGGACATGCATACTCACGAAATCGGAGCGAGCCAGCAGCTTGTCCAGTTCACAATAGGTTACCCCCAGGTCCTTTTCATGCACCGAACCAAGTCTACGCCTGCTGTGATAGAGGATCTCCATATGAAAACCCTTTGCGCGCCGCGCCACCGCCCTCCCTATCCTACCAAGGCCTATAATCCCCAGAGTTTTTCCGGAGACTTCCTGTCCCAGGAAATGCATGGGCGCCCAGAATCGGAATTCACCTGCGCGTGTCATCCGGTCCCCTTCCAGCACCCTTCTGGCCACCGCGAGCATGAGGGTAAGAGTGAGATCGGCCGTGGCATCCGTCAGGACGTCAGGGGTGTTTGAGACAAGAATTCCCCTGTCAGACGCTGCCCCAACATCTATGTTATCAAAACCCACGCCGAAATTGGCAATCATCCTGAGCCCGGACGCTTCTTTCATGAGGGCCACGTCCACTCGATCGGTAATCATGCACAAGAGACCTTCCCTGTCTGCGACCATTGCCAATAAACGGTTCCTGTCCAGGGGACGGTTTTCAGGATGAAATACGATCTCGTGTTCCTTCTGAATCAACGCCAGCACTTCCTCTGGGAGGTTACCCGTAATGAGGACTTTCATGAGCAGCTCCTTTTCGTGTTCCCGGTTTTCCATTTCAACCTGTCCGCCCCATACTAAGATTTTCGCAGGCCCGTCTCAAGAGAAAAAGCGTTGCCCTGTCCATAGGAAATATCAAAGCAAATTGCCGAACATCGGACTGGCAAATAGAAAAAATTATCTCCGTTGATCAGACCTGACGGCCCGGAGCACCCAAAACAGGCTGTCGGCCGTCATCCAATGTCAGGATGTTTTTGTTCTGTTCTATCCAGAAAATAAGATCAAGCACTTAAATAAAATCCTGAACAAATGCCTCCGGATGAAGTATATAGGCAGTCGTATGACACTTCATCCCTGGGGCAACAGTGTTGAACCTGTCAAAAGTCTTTGCCTGTCCCGTCCGTCCGCTTGAAGAGCAGCTTTTTAAGCAACTGATGCAGGAGCATCATTACCTGGGTGCTCTGCCCAAGATCAGCGAGACCCTATGGTATGTCGCCACCTTGGGTGATCAATGGGTCGCTCTTCTGAGCTTTTCCGCTGCAGCCTTAAAGTGTTCGGTGCGGGATCGTTGGATCGGATGGGACTTTCGCCACCAGTATGATCGGTTAAAACTGATTACCAATAACAGCCGTTTCCTAATCCTGCCCGACTGGCATTTTCCAAATTTGATGGAACCGTAAAAAGTCCGTCCCTGGACTTTATACTGACGGAAACCGAAAAGTGTGATTTTCGTTTTTCTTACAAATCAAAGGGTTGCGCTGCACCCCATTGATTTGCGTGCCCGTCCATGGGCACGACGATGCCTTCCAACGAAGTCACTTTTTCATCCGGATCTAAGGAAACGGATCTGAGAATTTTTTTCATTTGCTTTCTCATAGTGCACTTGGCACCAAACACCGACATGGACGACTATTTGGGGTTTATGCCTCCCAAACCCCACGCGCTTCTATGAATTTATGCTAAAACCCAAATCGGCGTCCATTCCCTCCGGAGTGGTTAGAAAGCGTCTGAAAAAGAGCGTCAGGTTCGGCCCGATGCCTCCATTACCTTCGTTGTTCATAGGCTGCCGTCAGCGTCATCAAATCTAAAGGCGTTCGCAGCGTCGCACAAAAAATGCGGCAGCTCACACGCAATTTGCGCTTGGTCTTTGACTACTTGCGGATGACTCAAAACTCATGTGGCTACCCCTTGCGCCATTAGAACAAAATTACCGTGGGAATAAGGTTTCCGTCTTGACAAAATACATGGTTTTCCCTATTGATCAGATTAATCCATTCCCATTATTCCGGTAACTGAGGTTTAAATCTCCCTGAATCGAGAAACTGGTTTTCGATCTATCCTGAGAGACAAGGTTACGGCCCGGAAAAAGACAACAACCTGAACAGAAAGGAGGACATGTCATGGCAAATTGTGCGCAAATGAAAAAAGGGGATCTTTTGGTATGCAAGAGCTGCGGTCTTGAACTGCGAGTCTCCAAGACCTGTTCATGTGGTTCGGGCGGCAAGGAGGCGTGCAGCGTACCGCTCCAGTGCTGCGGCAAGGATATGACCAAGAAGTAGGCATCGACATTTGGGAATTCTTGGGATCCGCCGACAATGGGTCGGCGGCGGATGTGGGAGTGTCTCTTGTAGGGAAAAGGATTTATCCGTGAAAAATCATGCTAGAATATATTGTTTGTTTGAGCGGCTGAAGGAGGTCCGGGAAACCGACGTCCCATATGAGGCATGTGAATCTTCCAGATGGAGACGACCATGAAGGATGAGGAGTACGGGTCGAATAATAATACCGAAAAAGAGGCACGGGAGATCGACCGCGAACGGAGAAAGACCTTCGATCGGATGCCAAACAAGATTCCCCTCCTTCTTTTTACGAGCCCCATGAAAAATGAGCCTTTCAATGAAGCAACGCGACAAATCATACGTGCTATAAGGCAGTTGACTGACAAGGTGGATCTGCTGGAATTTGACCTCAGTCATAAGACAGCGAAAAAATGGAATGCGGAACGGTCCCCCACCCTCCTTTTAGATCCGGATAGGTATCATATACGGTGGTTGGGCGCTCCTGCCGGAGAGGAAGTGCGTACTTTCGTGCAGGCATTGATCATGATGGGTCAGGGGAAAACGACTCTCGGGAAGCAGGCCAGGAAAATTCTGGAGAGGATTGATGGACCGCGTCATATCAAGATCTTTGTCAGCCCCAGTTGTCCCTATTGTCCGCAGCAGGCCATTAATGCCCTGATGGCCGCCATCGAGAGACCCGGAATCATCTCCCTTGAGCTCATCGATATCCTTGCAAACCCTGAATTGGCCGGCAAATATTCGGCTCAGAGTGTACCGCAGGCCTATGCCAACGAAACCCTCATCGCCGAGGGCGCCCAATCGGAGGAGCTTTTCATGCTCTCTCTCGAGAGCATGGAACAGCAAAACATCTTCATCCCCGACGAGGATGCCCAGGAAATTGAGGCGGACCTCGTGATCGTCGGAGGGGGACCGGCGGGCCTCACCGCAGGAATATATGGGGCGCGAAGCGGGCTGAATTCGGCAATCATTGAAAAGGACACGCTTGGGGGACAGATCGCTACCACAGCCGTCGTTGAAAACTATCCAGGCGTCAGCCAGGCCGGAGGAAAGACACTGGTGGACTTGATGGTGACCCATGCCCTGGAATATTGCAAGATTTTTCAGGGGGAAGAGGTGATGGACGTCCGGACCGGAAAACCTATCGTAGTAACAACCAGCAAGAGGCGCTTCAACACCAGAACGGTACTCCTGGCAACGGGGGCAAAACATCGCCATCTTGATGTGCCTGGAGAATCTCGTCTTTCCGGTCATGGCGTCAGCTACTGCAGCACTTGTGACGGCCTTCTTTTTCGAGGGCGAAAGGTCATTATGGTGGGCGGAGGAAACAGCGCTGTTACAGAAGCCCTTCACCTCAGGAATATCGGCGTTGACGTTACGCTCGTCCACCGCAGGGATACCCTCAGGGCTCAGGACCACCTCATAAGCAATCTCAAGAACAACCAAATCCCCGTGCTGTTCAATATGGAAGTAAAGGAAATCAGGGGGAAAGACCGGGTGACCGAGGTCGTGCTCCGCGACAACAGGGCCGGAAAGACAAAAAAAATGGGAGTGAACGGCGTCTTTGTTGCCGTAGGTTATGAACCCGCCGTTGCATTGGCGAAAAAGATCGGCATTGAAGTCACACCGGAAGGCTACATTCAACATGACTCCCGCCATCGAACCAATATCCCCGGGATTTACTCTGCAGGGGACGTGGAGGGGGGATATAAACAGATCGTTACGGCGGCGGGTCAGGGTGCCGAAGCGGCCCTCTCCATTTTTGAAGATCTCGTCAATCCATACTGGAAAAGAGAGACGGGGCTTGACGACCCGCACAACAGGCACCGGCGATGAGAATTTAAGCTATAACACCAGCAAGATCCGTGCGTTCTTTATTATGATCAAGCATCCCACATCTTGATATTCAACCACTATCTTTCCAAAAATACTCTTTCTAAGGCCAACATTCCGCCAGTCAAACTGGTCCGAGCGGGGTAGAATGGAATAAAACTTAGTTTCTTACCAGAGGCCCACTCTCCACACGATTCGCTATGATCCAGCCGCTTAATCTGTTTTTGCGCCATGGTTCTTATTCCCAACTGCACCCAAAGGCAAGACTAACATGCAATGGCCCTCGTCACCATCTCCTTGGCCCATTCCCTTCCGTCCGCCAGGTCTGCCTCATCGGGATGCCCCATCGCACTCTGGGCCTCCATGACCCAAGCCTTGTGCTCCGGGCTTTTGCCAAGTTGATCGAGGAGACTGAATTTCACCTTTCCTCGGCAACCAAAGGTCCCAATGACGCGTTCCTTTCTTGAAACACTCACGGCATGATAGAAACCTGCAATAGCCATTTGCCCCCCCTTTAAGGAACCATGGGTACCGAAGAGGGCCACCTTCTTACCTTCGGGGATAGTCTTCAAAAATGATACCACTTTTGCAGGCACGCCGTGGGCTTGAACAGGAAAGCCACAGAAAATAAGATCATAGACTTCCAAATCTCCCGCATCGTTAATAGGCACAATCTGCTTGTCCACCTGCCCGGCGCCTTCATAAATCGCCCGAGCGAGCTTTTCCGTGTTTCCCGTCTCTGAATAGTAAGTCACCAGTGCCTTCATTTCATCCTCCTTCAGCAGAAAAATTTTCAAAGAATACTTACAAGGTCTTAATGATAATTGCAAGAAAATTAGAGGCCGAGCCGCGCCAAGAACTCAAGGAGATCACTCTTGCGATTTATGCCGAGATGGACGATCTCGACCAGTTCTCGCCTATCGTGGACAACCTGTTCTCGCTTTTGGCAAAATCATATACGATCTAATGAATGAGATAGGACAGAACAAAAACATCCTGCTCCGCAAAACATGACCCGCGCTGGATCCCCCTCCCGGCCGTATCGGAACCCGAACATTGGTTCTGGATCATTCCCGTCGGCTCTGCTATATTAGCATCATAAACACCTATCGGCTTTCAGGAGGCGCCCTTTTGAAAATCAGGAAAACCCCACTCCGGTTCAATGAGAAAACCTCGACTATCCAACCCTCGGACAGCGAAACGCCTCCGGGAAACATGGTCCCCTTCGGATATCGGCAGATCCCTGAAAACGAGAAGGCCGGATGGGTCCTCAACCACTTCAACACGGTGGCCGGGAAATACGATTTCATGAATACCCTCCTGAGCTTCGGCATCCATCTCCTCTGGAAACGAACCGCCGTCAGGATGCTCAGCCTGCAGCCGGGAGATCAGGTCATCGATGTGTGCGGCGGAACGGGAGATCTTGCCCTCCTCGCGGCCAGAAATATCGGGCCTACCGGCAGTGTGGTCCTTTATGATATCAACAGGGCCATGATGGAAAGGGGCAGACCCAAAGTCGTCCGATCGCCCTTGGGAAACAGGATCTCTTTTGTCCAGGGAAATGCGGAACAGATCGCATTCCCCGGACGGACCTTTCATGCCGCAATGGTGGGCTTCGGGGTCAGGAATCTGACCCACCTGGAAAAGGGTTTCAGGGAGATGCATCGGGTCTTAAGGCCCGGGGGAAGACTCATCTGCCTTGAATTCTCCATACCCACTGCGCCCCTTTTTCGTCGTCTCTACGACTTCCACTCCTTTCATGTCATGCCGCTCCTGGGCTGGCTCATCGGCGGTTCCCGACAGGCCTATACCTATCTCCCCGAGTCCATCCGGACCTTCCCCTCGCCGGGCCGTGTGGCGACCCTCATGAAGGATGCGGGCTTCTCTGAAGTGACCTTCCGAAGGCTCACCAACGGTATCGCCGTGGCCTACCTGGCGAAAAAGGAGGAAAACATGCGGGGGATGATATGAAACTCAACCGGGTTGAAAGGTGGGTGGTCAACAACTCCCTTCGCGTCATGCTGCAACGGATGGAAATGAACCGCTTCAGACGCATGGCAGCGCTTCATCCGGGCGCAACCATCCTGGAGATTGGGTGCGGCCGAGGCGCCGGGGGCCGGCTCATCATGGAGGCCTTCCAACCAGGGCATCTCCATCTTCTGGATCTGGATCCCCGGATGGTTGAAAAGGCCCAGGCATCCCTTTCCAGGCGGGAGAAAAGCACTGTCTTCTGTCACGTGGGCGATGCAATCCGTCTCCCTTTTCGGTCCAGCGCCCTGGACGCCCTTTTCGGGTTCGGTTTTCTGCATCACGTGCCCGAGTGGCAGGCGGCCGTTGGTGAAATAGCCAGGGTGTTGAAGCCAGGGGGAATCTATTATATGGAAGAACTCTATCCTTCCCTTTACCAGAACTGGCTTACAAGAAGGATCCTCCGCCATCCACCGGAAAATCGTTTCAGGAGTCATGATTTGAGGGAGACGATAACGAAGGCCGGCATGGACCTCAAGGAGGTATTTGAATTCAGGAAGGTGGGAATACTCGGGGTGGCAGTCAAAGAAGGAGCGCCCTGATATCCCGCCCACATGGACCCGGGGCTGACTTTCACACAAGGTACCTGACGGTCACCACCAGGAGCAGGGCCATGGGGTAGTAACTGGCGCGATTGAAGAGGGCCATGGCCTGTTCCCGTTCCCGACCCTTCACCAGTGACCAGGCAGGGATGAGGAGCAGGAAAACACCCGCAAGCACACAGGCCAGCGCAAAGACAAATCCGAATTTCACAGCCGCAAAACGTAAAAGGGCCAGGTTTGCCACCATGGCGAGGAGAAGGGCCCCGATGACCACCTGGCTGGAACATGCCGGGCCAAACTTGACGGGGATGGTTCGTGATTTCAAATGCCCGCCTTCTTCGATGTCGTTCCAGTCAGCCGGGATATTCTGGCCACCGACCTCCCAAAAGAAGAGAAAGAGAAAAAGCATGGCCAAAAAAGAGGGGGACGGGTGGGGATCTACCGCAAAGACGGCGGCTATCCCTCCAGAGGTCTTTACCGCCCCGCTGATGATACTCCGCACGGGGCTGACCTTCAGCATAAGGCAATAGATCAGCTCCAGAAAACACCCGGCCAGAAAGATGAGCACACAAATGGGGTTCAACCAGTAGGCCCCTGCAAGCGCAACCATCGCCCACGCCGCCGCCCAGACAATGCCCTCCCACAGGCTCAAGAGGCCCTGCGCCACCGGGTGCCTGCCCATGACCGCATCCAGGTAATTTTGCGCGTTTCCGAATCCGTCCATCCGGAGTTTCAGCTTGTCCGTCTTGATATCCATCAGATCGTTCAGTGCGTAAACTGCAGTGTAGCCTGCAAAGGCGGTCAGGGCGCCCAGGAGAGCCACCTCCAGGCGGGGGAACCCGCCGAGCCAGAGGAGAGCCGCGAGGGCAGGCGTTGCCAGATCCAGAATGCCATGGGGCGTCCTGGAAAGGGCAAGAAACAGCTTGAGCCGCCTCAGCATGTGGACATGAATGTTTCGCGGAATGCTTTTCAAATGTACTGCCCGTAGATCTGTTTGAGGATGGTAGCCGCCGCGCGGATGTCCGCTTTGACGAAAGCTGCTGAGGCCTCCAGCTCCGGCCGAATAGCCTCCACGTTCAGTTGGTAGATTTTTTCGACACCATATGGCCCTATCCTGGCCGGGATACCGAAGCCCATGGAATCCAGTTCATCACCTTCCTTCAGGAGCCGGTATTCATCCTTCAGAATAGCCACAACGGGTTGTACCTCGGATTCACCGCTGATGATTGCGCGAAGCATTTCGCCTGCGGCACGGGCAGGACCTGCAGACGCGCTCTGACCCGTCTCATTGACAAAGTGGGTGCCTCCCTTTTTTGCCTTTTCAATAATGGTGTCGATCACCTTGCGATCGATCCCTTCGATTTCGAGAAATACTTCAAGGGGAATTCCCCGGACGGAAAAATACTGCGCCGTGGCGACCATGGAATCCCCGTGTTCACCAAACACGATGCCCTGAACATCTTTCACAGAGACGTCCAGGGCCTTGGATACGGCATAACAGATCCTCCGGGAATCCAGGTTTCCTGCCTGGCCCATGACATTTTCCCGGGGAAAGCCGCTCATCTTATACCCGACCCATGTCATGGCGGTCACGGGATTTCCCATATAGATCAGGATCGGCTTGTCTTTGTCGCCGCACCCTTCGTAAAGTTCCCGGATCTGCAAGGTGGTCCTGGCCAGCACATTGGTATTTCCGGAAAGCAGGTCGCTGCGGCTCTGGCCTTCACGTCTCGGGGCCCCGACCCCGATAAAAATCACATCCAGACCTGCCATATCCTCTATGCTGTTGGTGCCCATCAGCCGGGGGCCACGGGAAAGGTTGGCCTTGAGGTCCTCTATCCAGGCACCTGCCCGGTTGGGATAATCTCCCTTCGGCCTCCCGTAGAATACGATCTCCTTTCCAAGGCCTTCGCTCAGGAGGGAGAGGACCACATCCCTGGAAACGTTCCCGAAGCCCCAGACGCCTATCTTGTTCCTTTCCTTCCGGTACGGGAAAAGCTTGCATGTCCTTGCGCTCTCTTCATTCATTTTTCATGTTCCCCCTTGTCTCTTGAGGACGGTTTGTTGCCTTTTCCGGCTTTCTGTTCATGAAAACGTTTTCAGTTTAGCAAGGACCCGAGAGCAAGTCAATGAGTGCCGCCATATGAATTGTCTTGATTTCCTACCGATTTTGGATAAGAATAAAAGTGTTGTTTCCCATGTTGGGAAAAGGTATCTCCGCTTCTCGCATCCCTTTTTCTTTCACTATTTTGAAGCAGGCCGATGTATTGACCTTTAAATGGAAGACAGAGTGAACACCAGATGACCAGAAAGGCCGACCCCATACAGTCCACGCGTGCTGAAGACTTCGATTATATGAAGGTGAATGTGCCGTGTCAGGACGCTTGCCCGGTCCTCACCAATGTGCCGGCCTACATCCGCGCTGTTTACGAAAACGATTTCACCCTTTCCTACAATATCAACCTGGAATCAAACCTCTTTCCGGGTGTCCTGGGGCGCATTTGCTCCCGCCCCTGTGAATCCAAATGCCGTCATGGAGAAAAGGAACTCGGAAAACCGGTCAACATCTGTTATTTAAAGCGGGCGGCCGCCGATTTTAGGGACAGGCAGGTCCCACGGGAAACCCTGATTCACCATCGCATCTCCAAGAATGTGGCTATTGTGGGCGCCGGACCCTCGGGGCTCGCCGCCGCCCATGACCTCGCGCTCTCAGGCCTGTCCGTCTCCGTGCTCGAAGCCATGGAAAAGCCCGGCGGCATGCTCTACTACGGCATACCGGCTTTCAGGCTGCCCCGAGCTGTTTTGACAGAGGAAATTGAACGCGTCCTGGATCTGGGCATTGATTTCAGGCCAGGGATCCGCCTGGGGAAAGACATCACTCTGGCGGGTCTCCTCAAGGACTTTGACGCCGTGCTGCTGGCGACCGGATGTTACCATCCTCGCCGGTTGAATATCCCCGGAGAGGCGTTCGATGGCGTTTTTTCGGGACTCCAATTCATGATGGATCTCAATTCGGGCCGCCCGCCTCGCGTCGGTAAAAAGGTCCTGGTCCTCGGGGCGGGGTTCACGGCGTTTGATTGTGCCCGTTCCGCGCTGCGGCTCGGGGCTGAAGATGTTTCTATCTGCCTCAGGCGAACCGAGGAAGACCTGGCCGTAACCCGAGAGGAAGTTCTGGAAGCCAAGAGGGAGGGGGTCAGGATCGAGAGCCTCATGGTGGCCAAAACCATACTGGGAAATGGAAATCTGAAGAGAGTCGAATTCATCAGGACCAGACCGGGCCTTCCGGGAACAGCCGGCAAGAGAGAGATCACCACCATCAAGGGCAGTGAATTCGTCCTTGACGCCGACACGGTCATTGCTGCTACCGGACAGGGACCTGAGCCAATCCCAATCCTGGATGAAAGGACTCCGGAAGGGATTGTGACAGTGGAAAAAGGATCTTTCAGGAGCCCCGTTGCCGGGCTTTTTGCCGCCGGGGACTACGTGACCGGGCCTTCCACGGTGATTCAGGCCATTGCTGCAGGCAGGAAGGCTGCTGCCGCCATTGTCACAGAAATGACCGGGAGGGATTGTCGTGAACGGGTCGTCAGGATTGAAGACACGGTGACCACCGACCGGCCCAGGACCTGGGACTTCCTGCCTACCTTGGAAATCCCCACCCTGGAACCTATGCAGGACCGCTTCGACATAAACCCTAAGGAAGTGGAACTGGGATATGCCGAAGAACAGGCCCAGACGGAATCCAAGCGGTGCTATCTCTGCTACCTGCATTATGAAATCGACATCAAGCGGTGTATCTACTGCCGATACTGCATTGATGTGGCACCGAGGGACTGCATTAAGCTGGTCAAGAGGATGACGACAAATGAAAACGGCGCGGTCACGGGTTTTGAAGAGACCAGCGTGTGGCGGGATGTCAACGGCATCATCATCGATAACTCCCGTTGCATCCGGTGCGGAGCGTGCATGAAGATCTGCCCGGTGGATTGCATCAGCGTTTCGAAAGTGCAGCTGTTGGAGCGCCCTATCGGAAGGGCGGAAGAGGCATGAAGGAAGAGCACTTTATCATCATCGGAATGGGGCCTTCAGGGACCAAGGCGGCTATCACTCTGAGAAAGCAGGCACCCGAGGCCCGCATCACGATCCTGAGCAAGGATGCGGAGCGTGCCTTTACGCCTCACATGCTTCCGGACTTCATCGCGGGTAAGATATTAGAAAAGGATCTCTACCCTTACGACCCATCCACCTGGGATGATCTGGATATACATATCAGGCGCTGCCAGAGGGTCACGGATGTCAGTCCGGGCAACGGCCATCTGCTTCTGGATCACCGGGAAGTCCTCCGCTTTACCGGACTCATCCTTGCCGTGGGAGGGCGGCCCCAAATCCCGGAGCCCTATCTTCCCTTTCAGGACCTGATGTCTACGCTGAAGACGGTCAAGGACGCCAAGCAATGGATCGAAAAACTTGAAGGGGTTGATTCCGTCCTGGTGATCGGTGGCGATCTCACCTCCCTGGCCGTGGCCAAGGCCCTTCTGCACCTGGGAAAAAAGGTCTTCTTTCTCATCAATGAAGACGCCTTCTGGCCCCTCCGCTATGATATGGACCTGATGCGAAAAGTCTCCGAGCGGCTTTCCCAAGGGGGTGTGGAAGTCATCCCTTCCGGCAAGCTGGGAGGTCTTTTTCGCAATGCAAACGGAAAAACACAAGTCCGGATAGACGACCGAACTCTGCAGGTGGGAATGGTGGGCACCTTTTTTGGATTGGCCCCCGACATCCGCTTTCTGGCCCGAAGCGGTTTTTCCATGGATCGCGGCATACTCGTAGATGAATATCTGAATACCGGTTTTGAAGGCATCTATGCCACGGGCGATTGCGCCCAGGTCTATCATCCCGGGTTGCGTGACTACTGGGTCTCCATCGGGTACGAAAACGCCTTGAACCTTGGCCGCATCGCCGCTCTCAACCTGGCCGGCCGCCGGGTCCAGGCCAAGGTTTCCGGTGAATCCATTTTCAAAGTGCGCGGGGTGAACGTGAATACATCGTGGTGGGTGGAATTCTAAGATGTCACGTACGGACATAACAGTCGAAATCTGCGGGATGTCAGGCGATGGAACCATCGCTGCAGGCGGGCTTTTGAATGATGCCCTCGCAGAAGCGGGATTTTCCATCCTTGCTTTTGACTCCTATCCCGCCGAAATCAGAGGCTTCGGCCGGTGTATTACCCGTTCCAGAATCACCGGCACCCAACCCCTTGCCCTGAGCGACAAGACCGACGTCCTTATTTCCCTCGACGACAAGCAATCCATATCCAGAATTCCGATCCTTCGGGAAAATGGAGCGGTCCTCTTTGACAACCATCCTCCCGCTTTTCTGCCGGAAGGCGAATCCATAGCAGCTCACGTGGGGACGGAGATGCAGCTTTTCGGTGTGCCCTTCGGCGACCTGGCATCCGGGGCATCCGGCAGTCTCAGGGGCAGAAATCTGGCAGCGCTTGGGGCATTCGCCTCTCTCTTCGGGGTCCAGGCTGAGAGCTTCCACCAAGCCATCGAAAAAAAATTCGGACCCAAAGGGGAGGCGGTCCTTGATGCGAACCTGAAGTGTTTTGATGCAGGGTTTGAGTACGGACTCAAAGATCTCGATGACGGAAGTGACGGCCTCCCCAAACTTGAAAGGCAGGCCGAAGGCAGTGAAGCCTCCCTTCTTTCCGGAAACGTGGCCATTGCACGCGCCGCCCTCGATGCGGGGATCAGCCTCTATTTCGGATATCCCATAACCCCGGCCACGCCCATCATGGAATACCTGGCAAAAGAACTTCCGAAAACGGGGGGAAAAGTGGTCCAGATGGAAGATGAAATTTCCTCCATCGGAGCGGTGTTGGGCAGCTTTTACGCCGGGAAAAGGGCAATGACCGCCACATCCGGGCCCGGACTCGCACTCATGACCGAACTCATCACCCACGGCGTCATGGCGGAAATCCCAGCGGTCATTCTGGATGCCCAGAGAGGCGGACCGGCCACGGGCCTGCCCACCAAAACGGAACAGTCGGATCTTCATGCTGCCGTTTACGGAGGTCCGGGAGATTCGCCCAGGATCGTTCTTGCGCCGAGCAATGTCCTGGAATGTTATCAGTTCACCCTGAAGAGCTTTCAATTGGCCGAAAAATACCAGATTCCCGTTATCCTGCTGACCAGTTTTTACCTGGACAACCGCGTTGAGACCCTTCGGCTCCCTTCCAGGACCGAAACGGATACCGGGGATTGGAATGTTTATCCCGATGACGATTCGAAGGGAAATTACCGGAGATTCGAAATCACCGAATCGGGCATCTCACCGCGCGCATTGCCGGGGTCCGAGGGTTTTATCTTCACCACCACAGGCCTCGAACATTCCGAAAGGGGTATCCCGGAGTATGGTGGTGATAACCATATGCGGATGAGTGAAAAGCGCCACAGGAAGATTGCGAGCGCCCTTCCTGATCTGCCTCCTCCCCGGGAATTTCTGAAAAACGAAAAACCGGATCTTGGCGTGATCAGCTGGGGTCCCACCTTCGGAACGGCCCTTGAAGCCGTGGAGAAGGCTCAGGAAGAAGGCCTCAGCGTTGCGGCCCTGAAGATCACCTCACTCTTCCCTTATCATGCAGAAGCCATTGGCCAATTCATGCAACGTTGCGGAGATATTTTGATCCCTGAACTCAATTTTCAGGGGCAGCTGGCGAACCTGATAGGACATCTTCACAGGAAGGAGGTCATCCGGCTCAATCAGGTGACGGGGTCGCCCATGGAGGTCGGGACGATTTTCGATAAGATCCGGTCCATTGTGGACTAGTTTTATTGAAAGCGCCCCGTTGATTTAAGCGCCCGTCCATGTGCGCGATGACGACTTCCAACGAAGTTACCTTGTCCTACGAACCTATGGAAACGGATCTGAAAAAGATTGTCAGGTTCGGTTCCACTTCATTGCTCATAGGCTACCGTTTGCAGCATAAACTGGCTTTTTGCCAAGTCATCTACTCTGGTAAGAAATGAAAACTTCAGGAAAAGAAACAGCAGATCAGGTTCAAAACATTGCGGATTCCGGGGTTTTTTCCATCCGATCCGAGAATCTCCCCACCTGGTGCCCGGGGTGCGGCTATTTCGGGATTCACCATGGCCTGAATGCGGCCATTCAGGGTCTGGAACTCCCTCACCACGAGGTCGTCGTGGTGTCCGGCATCGGGTGCGCCGGCCGCTACCCTTTTTTTTCCGGTACCTATGGGCTTCACACGGTACATGGCCGGGCACTCCCGGTTTCCACCGGCGTCAAGCTTGCCCGGCCCGAACTGACTGTCTTCGCCGTGGGAGGCGACGGTGATGGACTGGGCATCGGCGGAGGACATCTGCCGCACATCGCGAGGAGGGATGTGGATGTCAATTACCTCCTGTTCGATAATTCCATCTATGGCCTGACCAAGGGGCAGCCCTCCCCCAGTTCTCCGCTCGGGTTCAAGAGCAAGATGTCCCCGAAGGGTACGCAAGACGCACCACTGAATGCCAGCCTCATGGCCCTTTCCTATGGGGCCTCTTTTGTTGCGCGGCTGTTCGCGGGTGACCCTGAAACTATCTCCAATACCCTGATGGAAGGCGTGCGCCATAAGGGGTTTGCCTTATTTCATATCTATTCTCCCTGCGTTACATTTGACAAAACCTTCAAGACCTGGGAACATCTGAAGGATTGGGTCCACCCCCTGCCCGCGAACCATGATGCCCATGACCTGAAAAAAGGTATGATGCTCGCCCTGGATGATCCATTCGCCATGGGCATCCTTTACAGGAGAGATTAGAAAAACAGGAATTAACAGCCGTTTGTCCGGCTGGTTTTATCGCGAGAACCTGACGGTCTTTTCCGGACACTTTCTCATAGTGCACTTGGCACCCAACTCCGGCATGGACGGCTATTTGGGGTTTACCCTCCGGAAGCTTTGGCCTTCTCCAATAGCTACTTTTAAACCCCAAATTGACGTCCATCCCCTGTGGAGTGTTTAGAAAGGGTCTGAAAAAGAGCCTCAGGTTCTCCTCCACTTCGTCGCTCATAGGCTGCCGCTTGCGGCATAAAGCAGCTTTTTCCGGTTTCATCATCATTGGAGAAAAAATGGAGTCTAAGAATCTTACGCAAAAGATACTGGAAGATCACCTGGTCAAAGGGAACCTGATCCCGGGTGAAGAAATAGCCATCAAGATTGATCACACCCTTCTGCAGGACGCCACCGGCACCATGGCCATGCTCCAATTCGAGGCCCTGGGCCTGGATTCGGTCAGGGCGCAACTGTCCGTCCAGTATGTGGACCACAACATCGTGCAGAACGACAGCAAGAATGCGGATGATCACAAATACCTCCAGACCGCTTCGGCCAGGTACGGCATCCATTTCAGCCCTCCCGGCAACGGAATCTCTCATCAGGTACACATGGAACGCTTCGGCATTCCCTGCGAGACGCTTCTGGGTTCCGACAGCCATACCCCGGGGGCGGCCGGGGTCTCCATGCTTGCCATGGGGGCCGGCGGGCTTGACGTGGCCATGGCCATGGCAGGCCAGCCATACTATTTTCCGTGCCCAAAGGTCCTTGGCGTTGAGCTGAAAGGCAGGTTGCCGGACTGGGTGAGCGCCAAGGATGTCATCCTGGAGATGCTACGGCGGCGAGGGGTAAAGGGTTGCGTCGGAATGATCGTCGAGTACCATGGCGCGGGCGTGAAGACCCTCTCGGCCACCGACCGGCAGACCATCGGAAATATGGGAACCGAGCTGGGCGCCACCAGCACCCTTTTTCCTTCGGATGAAAATACATACGCCTATCTGAAAGGTCAGGGCCGCGCTCAGGTCTGGAGAGAACTCCATGCCGACGAAGGGGCACGGTATGACGAGGTTGACACCATTCTGCTGGACACCCTTGAACCCCTCATCGCCTGCCCCAGTTCCCCCGGAAATGTGGTTCCGGTAAGAGATATTGCGGGGAAAAAAGTGGACCAGGTCATCGTGGGGAGCAGTGTCAATTCCTCTTTCCGGGATTTGATGGTGGTGGCCGGAATCTTGGAAGGCAGGCACAGAAATATAGACACGGCCTTCCATATCAACCCGGGGAGCAGGCAGGTCATGGAAAACGTCGCCTCCCATGGGGGCCTCATTCCCCTGCTCCGGGCAGGGGGCAGGATTCACGAATGCGGTTGCCTGGGATGCATCGGCATGGGCCAGGCACCCGGAACCGGGCAGGTCAGCCTTCGCACGTTCCCCCGAAACTTTCCCGGACGTTCAGGAACTGAGAACGATCAGGTCTACCTCTGCTCGCCCGAGACAGGCGCTGCAGCCGTGCTCAAAGGCGTCATCACCGATCCCAGGGACCTCTCAAAAGACATGGACTACCCGAGGATTCAAGACCCTGAGGAATACCTCATCAATGATACCTCCATCATAGCGCCTTCCGGAGAATCCCGCCTGACAGAGGTCGTTCGTGGTCCGAATATCCGGCCTCTGCCGGAAATGGATCCAATTCCCGAATCCCTTGAGGCCCGGGTGGTGATCAAGGTGGGAGACAATATATCAACGGATACCATCATGCCTGCCGGGAGCAAGGTCCTGCCCCTCCGATCAAACATAGAGGCCATCAGCGAATTCGTCTTTTACAAGGTAGACCCCCGGTTTCACGAACATTGCCGGGAGGCGGGCAATTGCGTGGTCATCGGGGGAGAGAACTACGGTCAGGGCTCCAGCCGTGAACACGCGGCCATGGCCCCGCGTTACCTTGGTGTGCGTGTGAAACTCGCCAAGAGCTTTGCCAGGATCCACATGGCCAACCTCTGCAATTTCGGGATTATTCCGCTGGTCTTTAAAGACCCCCGTGACTACGATCGCGTCGAGAAAGGGGACACCCTCGCCATCACCGGACTCAGGCGTCTCCTCGAAACCGGGGACGAGATGATTCCCCTGAATAAGGGAGGGGAAGTCATCGAGACCCTGCTTCATGTCTCGGATCGGCAGAGGGCCTTTCTTCTGGCAGGCGGGGCCCTCAATTTCATCAAGAAAGAGCTATAGTCAAAACAATAATCTCTTAAAAGGAAAGGGAACAGCATGGCTGAAAATGTACACGTCAAGAACATAGGCCTCAGGGGTGTCACCGTCGCGGACACCAAGATCAGTTTCATTGACGGCGGACAGGGCATCCTGATCTACAGGGGATACCGGATTGAAGACCTGGCCGAAAGGGCCTCTTTCATGGAGGTTGCTTGGCTCCTCCTGAATGGCGCCCTTCCCTCAAAAAAAGAACTGGCTCGATTCGAATCAGAGGCCCTGGCATCCAGGAACCTGCCGGACCCGCTCTACGACGCCCTCAAGACCTTCCCGAAAAACGCGGATCCCATGGACGTTCTCCAGGCAACGGTCCCCGTCCTGGCAATGGGGGACCCGGATCTTCTCCGGGAAGACAGGGACGCAAACGTGCGGATGGCCACAAGACTCATAGCCCGTCTTCCCCTGCTCATGGCCGCCTGGGATAGAACCAGGAAGGGACTTGAGCCGTTGCTCCCGGATGATTCCCTCTCCCATGCGGCAAACTTTCTCTGGCTTCTTAGCGGCAAGCGCCCTTCTCCATCAATGGCGAAGGACCTGGATACCTGCCTGGTCCTGCATGCCGACCACACCTTCAATGCCTCCACATTTGCCTGCAGGCAGGTGGCTTCCACCCGCGCCCATCTCTATGCCGCCGTTGCCGCAGGGATCGGTGCCCTTTCCGGCAGTCTACACGGAGGCGCCAATACGCGGGTCATGAAAATGCTGCTGGAACTGCGGTCGGAGGGAGATATTCCCTCTTGGGTGAAGAAGAGACTGGACAGCAGTGAGAAGATCATGGGGATGGGTCACGCGGTCTACAAGACCATAGATCCAAGGGCCGGGTATCTCAAAGCAATGGGATCAAGACTTGCAGAGGAAACGGACCAGAAGGGCCTTTATCAATTGTCCCTTGATGTGGAGCGGGCTGCCTTGGAAGAATTTGAGAAAAGGGGAAAAACGGAGATCAAACCCAACGTGGATTTCTACAGCGCACCCGTCTATTACATGATGGGGATTCCACTGGACCTCATGACCCCTATATTTGCCATGTCTCGCGTTGCCGGGTGGGGGGCACATATCATTGAAGAAAAATTCGGAGAAGCGCAGGAAAAACCCGCCCTCTACCGGCCAAAGGCGGAATACATCGGTGAGTACTGCGGGCTCATGGGATGCGACTATACGCCCCTCGACGGCAGGGAAGCCTGAGGCCCGGATCGGTCATGCCGGGCCCGTCCCCTTCGATTCCCCATTCTTTCACGCGACCGGCACGAACGCCTCTTTCCCTTTCCCGCACGTGGGGCATTTGTCTGGAGGCTCACCTTCCACGGTGTATCCACAGATTTTGCAGATATGGAGATCCCCCAGCTCCAGGTCCTTTCCTTCCTTGAGCGCATTCACCGCCTTCTCAAAGAAGTCCGCGTGGGTCCTCTCCGCCTCACTGGCCCAGAAAAAGCTGTTCAATGCGGCATTGTCGGCATCCCTCTCCGCCTGGTCGATAAACATGGGATACATGCCAGTGCATTCTTCAGTCTCCCCTTTCAGGGCATCCTTCACATTTTTTGCGGTTGTCTTGACGTCTCCCAGTGCATTGAGGTGATTGAGGGCGTGAATGGTCTCGGATTCCGCTATGACACGGAACAGCCTCGCCATATTTGTAAAACCCTCTTCATCGGCCTTTTTTGAATAAGCCAGGTATCTTCGGTTCGCCTGGGATTCTCCGGAAAATGCTTCCTTCAGATTCTTGTGTGTCTGGTTTGACATTTGAAACCTCCATAAGTTCAGGGTTTTCGCAGTTCGGTTTCATGGCACTTCCAACGAAGCCGCTTTTTCATCCGCATCTAAGGAAAGTGTTTAGAAAGCATTTGAAAAAGATGGTCAGGTTCGATTTCCATTTGTTCCTCATAGACTGCCGTTTGCGGCGTAAAACAGCTTTTTACGAAGTCATATCATCTGTTTCGGAAAAATAGCAAAACACAATGTGGAAGTCAATAAGGTCCCTGTCGAATTCAGGAACCGTCAAAAAGTCCTCTAACTTGCATTTCTCACAGCCCCCCGTCACGGGATGAGTCGAAAGCCGGGCCAAAGGAGATTGGCGAAGCGGAAGCCGTTATGGGATAATTCCGTAGCGTTCGATTTTTTCGTACAGTGTCTTTCGGGATATCCCAAGATGTTGGGCCGCGAGGCTCTTGTTCCCCCTGGAGTTTTTCAACGTCTTTCGGATCAGTTCCTCTTCCATTTCCCGGAGCCTGATTCCCCCTTCTGGGATGTGGTTGGTCCACAGTTGGTCACGAAGAGGAACTGCCGGGTCATTGTCTGAGAGGATTTTTTCCGGCAGATCCGCTATGGTCAGGGAGCGCCTTTTTGAAAGGATGACGGCCCGTGCTAAACAGTTTTTGAGTTCCCTGACGTTCCCTGGCCACGAATAAACCGTCAGCACATCCATGACCTCCTTGTCAACGCCCTGGACAATTTTTTCGTAGTGAGTGGCATAGTGGTTGACAAAGTTTTCCACCAGCAAGGGGATGTCTTTCTTCCTTTCCCGTAACGGTGGAACCTGGAGGGAGACAACCTCAATACGGTAGAGGAGATCCTTCAAAAATCGTCCTTCTTCTATGGCTTCCTGGAGATCCCGGTTTGTTGCCGTGATGATTCGAACGTCGACCCTGTGGGGTTCGGTGCCACCAACCGGCTCGAAGGTCATGTCTTGCAGAAAACGGAGCAGTTTACTCTGGAGATTGAGACTCATGTGGCCGATTTCATCGAGGAAAAGCGTGCCTCCGTCCGCCATTTCCAGGCGTCCCTTTTTTTCACCTACCGCCCCTGTAAAAGCACCTCTCACGTGACCGAACAGTTCCGCCTCCAGGAGGCTTTCAGTGAGCGCCGCAGAGTTGATGCACACCATCTGTTTTTCCCTTCGCCTGCTCTCCAGGTGAAGGGCCCGTGCCAGGAGTTCCTTTCCTGTCCCGGTTTCGCCGTAGATCAGTACAGAGGCGTCCGTTGATCCTACCGTACGTACCATATTAAAGATATCTAACATCTTCCTGCTCTCGCCGATGATGTTATGGAAAGGACGCTGCCGGCCGAGCCGTTTCTTCAGGTGCAGGATCTCCCGGGACATTTCCCTCTCATGAATCGCCTTTTCAATGACGATAGCCAATTCTTCAAAATCAAGAGGTTTGATCAGGTAATTGGTCACGCCCTCCTTGAGGGCCCCAACGGCCGATTTGACCGTGCCGAACGCCGTCATGATGATAAAGGGTGGTGGATCACAGATTTCCCGCATACAGAGGTAGAGCTGCAGCCCGTCCATATGAGGCATTTTGAGATCTGATAGAACAAGATCAATGCCAGGATCGTTTTGAAATATTCTAAGTGCTGTCTGCCCGCTTCTCGCCTGGACAACCTCATAGCCCTCGTCTGTCAGGATGGCGGCCAGCACTTTCAGCGTATTGGTCTGATCGTCAACTGCCAGTATCTTTTTCTTCTTCAAATAGTTCCTCCTTCGCTCCGGTCCTGAATTCAACAGCCAAGTCCACGAGCACTACCGTTCCCTTTCCCTCCTCGCTCTTGATCGCAATGCTGCCGCCATGGCTTTCCACGATTCCGAGGCTCAAGGGCAATCCAAGACCGGTACCTGTCTCCTTGGTACTGAAAAAAGGGTCAAAGACGCTTTTCAGATGGTCTTTCGAGATACCCGTCCCCTGA
>JBAPTR010000206.1:0-6480 GCA_049282265.1 Desulfatiglandaceae bacterium
GGCTCGGACGGGACCTGCACCTTGAGGGGGTTTCCACGGCTGACATAGGTGTAGGTGATATAGGAACCGGGTCTCTGTTCCGGCCGCGCTATGCTGACATAGTCGCTTTTGTAGGCCGGTCCCTCCCAGCTTACCTCGATCTTTGTGGCCACATTTGCCGAAGGAGGTGCTTCCACCTCGGCGGTAACCGGGGTGATTTTGATATCTGCACGTCCAATAACCTGGCGGGAATGGGCGTGCACGTAACGCAACTCATAGGCGCCTTTGTCGCCGGGAGCGATCAAGCGGACAGGGTTCCCGCTTTCCGTGTAAGCATAATTCACATACCTGAGGTCCTCTGAACCCTTTTTGGAGATGGAAATAAAATCCCTGTGGCTGTCGGGACCTTCCCAGGCGACCTGGAAAGCGGCACCGACCGGCACGGTTGCGGGCCCTTTTAATATGGCTTTCCCCGGGTTTTCTTTCACCGGCGGGGGCGGCTCCTGTACTTTCTTCATCGTTGTAAAGAGGGCAGTTCGGAGGGCATCGGCGTCATCCGCAGCCAGAAAGAGACCGCCCGTTTTATCGGCAAGGCAGCGAAGACGCAGTTGTTCCTCTTTGGAGAGATCAAAACCGATTACGTGCACGGTGAAATCCACCCCGTTCATGGCCAGGCGTTCGGCCAGATCGCAGGGATTGCCGCCGCAGGTCTCGAGGCCGTCACTCACCAGGACCACGGTGGCGCGTTTTGAGGCATAGTGCAGTTTTTCGGCGGCCTGCTTGACGGCGGCGCTCAACGGGGTTTTCCCTTTGGGCGTGATGGCCTTGATTTTTGCCTTCATTATTGAGGGATTGACCCTCCCGATCGGTGTGAGCATCTCGATGTCGTTGCAGTCTCCTTTCCGGCGGTGACCGTATGCCATCAGCCCTACGCGCATTTCAGGAGGCAGTTTGTCGATAAGATCATTCATGACCTCTTTTGCAATCTGGATCTTGGGTTTTCCGCTGATCTGTCCCCACATGGAACCGGAGGCATCCAGAATAATGATGGTGTCCGGGTAATTGCTCTTCGTCGCTTTGACCTGTTCAGCCGATGCTTTTTTCGCCAGGCTGGGCAGGGCGTAGAAAAAGAGCAGGGCGAAAAGAACGATTGAAACGTTTCTGGAATTTCTGATTTTCATGGTCACCCCCATTCTGATGCAGTGTCCATCCGGGAGTCCAGGACTCGTGGATGCAAGTGAAAGAATCTCATAGCCTGCCGAAATAAAGATTCCTTCAAGTGGGCGTACAACGGCGAATAGGATTACTGCTAATCAGCCTTATAACTATTGGGATCCGCTGCGTTCTTCTCCCATTCCGGAAATGTGTCCGTATCTTTCGCCTTCGGGCTGCCTGGCAAAACCAAACTCTTAATAAGCTGCCACTTATATACATCTGAATACTCCGCGCTCGCATTCCAAATCCAAAAGATCTCTTTAATGGGCACCCATTCGGTTTCTCCCTTTTTGCCTTCAGGTTTGAACATCAGGACCATACGGCAGTCATGTTTTCCTTCAGTGAACATCAGCTTACCGTCAGTAATTTTAACAACCTTACCTTTTTCATCAACCCAAGTGTGCTTTTCAGTTATGGTTTCGCCTTCCTTGTCAGCCAGAGGAATAGCTGGATTGTCCCCTGCCATGGTCCCTCTCTGATAAGGATAACATGCATCCAAGGCATCGGTTAAGTATTGGTGATATGGTTTCTTGGGTTCCGGGTAATTATCATCGAATTTTTGCCATAAATCATGTTTGCGTAAAATCTGCACCCACTGTTCCTGGCCGTCGATCTTGCCTTTGTCCATGTTTTCGGCCTTGAACTCAATCCCATCGTGCTGTAGCCACCACTTTCTTTTCTGTACCGCCCCTTGAGCTCCACTCCCCATACAATCCTTATTCAAAGCCCCGCCAGTGAATGCCGGTCCGATAGTGGACTCCTGTTGAGCAATAACGTCAACTTTGTAGTCGGGCTTGAGAATTTTCAACCTTGCTTCTGCGGTCAGAGCTTCTCCGGTTGCGTTGGTACTGAACCGGACATGTCCTTGTTTCCCGCCGGACCAGAACAGGGTGATCATGTTCTTCTTTTTCAGATCCTTTTCCGGATCCAGTTCGATAACGCGACCATGATGGATGTTCGCATCAAATTTCTTGAAAAAAGGCTTATGCTTGCCGCCGCCGTCCCCTTCCAGGGTCCAGTCACCGATCGGTTTTTTGACCTTCCCCTCGGGGAGTACGGCGCCTTTGAAACGCAGTCTTTTTCCGACGGTGATTTCCGTCTCGTCGTCGGTGATGTCTTTCCATGTCTTGTTGCCTGTGGGCAATTTGATCTCCATCAATATCCTGGCAAGGGAGGGTTCTTTTATTTCCCATTCAAGATCGTAACTGACATCACCCGGGGAGGATTTGGCCGGTGAGAAGGGTTTCGCATTGAAGACGGCAGGAAGATTTGAAACGCTGACATTTGCACTGAGTCCGGAATCGGATGACCAGCTCCGGTGGCCGGACATGGTACCGTTTTCATTGAATTTGAAATGGATCTCGATCCTATCACCCAAGATCCTCTGGGAGGTGTCTTTTTGCACGCAGGGTTTCGCGTTCGGCAGGGAGATGCCTTTAACCTCCTCCTGGGGAATCGTCACGGCAAAGAGGTAACGGTCGATGAGGGCGTCAAAGGCTCCGGCCGGTGCCATTTTTTTGAGAGGAGCCAGCTCTTTGGACATATTGCCCATGTAGTGGAGCATGAGGTTTCCCGGGCCGGGATAGGGTTTTATGGTGAACACCCCTGATCCCTTATACCGGGCTGCAGGGTTGGCACAGTGTGAGCGGTTAGCCTCCTCTCTTGTCTCCTCAAAGTTGTAATTGCCGTTCATCGTGGTGACTTTATAGGGCACCATGACCGCCGGAAGGCCCTGCTCCAGGGAACTGAACTGCTTGTTCAGTTTCAACAGACCCTGGATTCTGATCTGCATCTTGCCGCGGCGCCGGTTGCCGGGCCCGCCCCGCTTATCCCATTTCACTTTCAGACTGATTTTTGCGGACAGGATTTGCTTGGGTGGCTCGGCACCAATGGCATTAAACGGCAGAAGATTTAAGGCAAGTGTATTAGCAAGAAAAAACAAGAAAACCAGAATGGATCTCGGGCTCGAGCGGAGAGGCACAGTGCGTATCATGAATTTCCCTCACATGTTAAAGGGTTATGATATGTCTGCAACCAACAAATCTATCAGCAGCGTTTAAGAAATCACGGCGCTTCCTTTAATCACAATCACCGACTCGTTTGCCTTTAATCACTGTCTTGACGGTCATGCCGCCGGCCTCCTGCCCCATGGTCATGAGCGTGGTGCCTTCGAAGGAGTCCCCATGGTAGGTTATTTTACCTTTGCTTTTGATCTTCATGCCCTCCTGGACGCACTCCATGGTGTAGGTGACCGTGTTGCCCCTGGTCTTCATGTCGGTGATCTTACACCCCTGAGCGCCGGCGCCGGAATTGGGCACCGGGCTCTGCTTATCTATGCACTGGGTTGTCGTTTGGGGCGGCATCCCAGCCGGCATCCCAGGCATCTCTACAGTGGCGGTAATTTCATACTTGCCCGTCTTCAGATCCAATCCCCAGGCGGGGAGGGCGGCCAATAGGATGAACAGCACTGAAAGCGTGTAAATCTTTTTTAACATCATCTTAATCTCCTTTCGCTGGTTAAGTGAAAAAATAACACAATTTTACGAATGATTGGGTACGGTTAACGAACAAAGCATCATTGATGCTTGATGCCAGACATAAAAGGATCGGGTGA
Organism: Desulfatiglandaceae bacterium; assembly: GCA_049282265.1. Taxonomy (GTDB): domain Bacteria; phylum Desulfobacterota; class DSM-4660; order Desulfatiglandales; family Desulfatiglandaceae; genus CAYUCJ01. Next base: position 3,809 of record JBAPTR010000206.1, read on the forward strand.
GATTGTTTGGATTATGTCTTGTTGTGTTTATTTGCAAATCAATACCGAAATAATCGGATGAGGTCGCCAAAAGCTTATCAATTTCGGCATGGCTTTTCTCCTCACTGATAAATCTTGATAGCTATCACTTTTCTTACAAAAGTTAAGCAATCAAAACAAGAAAATTTTGCGGAGAATGGGATGAACCGCATTGGGCGATACTTTTTTCTGGTTCTTTAGAATGTAACCGTACTAATGAGGCGCAAAGATTGGTCGCAGGCTGAAAAAAAGAGGTTATGGTGGAGCTTCGTATGGACCTTTAGGGCTCTTACGAAAATCTTAGCACGTTCAACGCCGATCCTCTATTTCCAAAGCCTTGAAAAATGTCAGGGTTTCTTTTTCATGGTCACGTTGATACCCAGAAGCTTCCAGGAGGCCTGTTCATTGATGTAGGTCAGTTTGAAGGTAGTTGCCTGTGGCTGGGTAGGATAGTGGCCAACCAATTTCAGTAATCCCTCCTGATCAAGGCAGATCTCATTCTCCACAACGGGATTCAGGTCATTTAACGCGGCCAATTCCTTTTGTTTGGCAAAGCTCCTGAAGGCCTGTCGCAATCTGTCCGGCGTGGCTTGAATCTGCAACATTGTGGAAAGTTTGGTATGAAAGGCTTGAAAATCCTGTTTTTGCGCAGCGTAGGCAAAATCTTCCATAGTGGCAACAGCCAATCTTTTGAGCTCACTGTTTGAGGGCAGGGAGAGGTTTTTGATCTTGGCCACAGCCAAGTGTTTGTGGGTCAGGTCGTTGGCCACGATTTCAAAGACCCGCCAAACATGCCACCACGATACCAGATTATCTTTGGGCCGCATGCAGAAAAGCTGCAGGCCCAGGTAATCGGATCCGCGGGGCAGCACCAGGAAGGCCGCTTCCCCCGGCACTCCCTTAACCATCACATCCCATTTTTCCAGCCTGCCCAACGGGTACACTTGTTTTGGCATCAAATCCGCTTTGAGGGTACACTGATCGTAGGACACAGGGAGGCGTTGGAAGCCTTCTTTTAGATAGGCCAGGATCTGAGCCGGCGTCTTGCCGGTGCTTTTGGAAAAACCAGCTCCATGGATAAATCCATAGGTCGTCACTTCCCCCTTTTTTTCACCACGGATGACCAGGCGCATATCCACGGCTGTCTGGCCGGCCGGCGGATTTTGAAGTTCTTCGATTTCCCAGTTTTTTGGATAATTGAATTTGAGTCTAGGCGTTCCGGCGGAGGTGAAAGAAGCCATGGGGGCGGCATACGGATGGGGGGCTTTTTGATGCACCGTAAAAGAGATGGCTGCAGCGGCAAAGCTTGGGGCATGGCGAATGAATTCGGATTCACGGGCCGATCCAGATACTACGAAGACACGGTCACCATGGCGGGAAAAGGTCAGTCGTGAAAGGACGGATTTGGAGTCCCTGTTAAACCGGGCAACCACTTCGTCAATTTTGCGCCGGTTATAGGTTCCTTGGCGGCGAATGAGGACATCCACCTTATTTTCCTTAAAATATTGATCCATAAGGTCGTGCAGGCTCATTTCCATATCCATTCGCGTATAGGCTACCTGGATTGTGGCCGAAGTTTTCTCGTCTCCGGGAGCGATTTGTTCGGCAAGGGGTACCATGCGCCGGGTATCTTCCTGCAATATCTTGGCCGGTATTTTAAGAGGAATGTCGTGCCACCCATTAGGTATCAACAGGTTAAAGGTAAGATCTTTGCGTTTGAAGGGTCTGTAGGTGAAGTTGGAATAGGATTTCTTGAGTTGTTGTTGACTCGGCAGTTTGTTTTTCTGGAACGCCCGCAAAGGAGCCGTGACGTCGGCAGCCAAAGGGGCAGGGGCCTTTGGTATGAACCACAGAGTCAGAGTAAATACCAATCCTGCAACAAGGACTCGGGTCACCATTCTGAAATGGGGTATCATGGTGTCACCTCCTTTCAAGAATCGCTTTAACAAAAGGAATGCCTGAGATTGGGTAGCCAGTGAGCAATCTTCAACATGATTAAACAGGCTGTTTTTTTGTATTTCCGGATCTTAAACTGGGAAGCGTTCGCCACTCTATTGCCGAATGAAATCAAAGAGGTGTGAAGCGTGCTTCAAGATGAAAGAAGGTGAATTGGATCGTGAACAGGAGTTCGCTTTTCCGGTACCAGGCAGTGGTTCAAAAGTTGGTTGAGTTTTGTTGACAAAACCTTGCTTTTAGTGGAAGGGACTATAGCGAATTTTCCTTTTTGCGTCAAGACAAAAGTGGCAACAACAAAGGCCATTGCTGAGGAGAAAGTACCTGAAAGAGGGGATTGACTGCCCTTCGGATTGGCGGATTGGCGGATTGTCGGATTGCGGATTGCGGATTGCGGATTGGCGGATTGCGGATTGGGGTCGGACCAAGCTAACATTTTGAAATCTATCGAATAACACCCCAAAGATAGGTATTTTCAAGCCCTATATCCCCCTTTTTGCCCCCGAAATGAGCAATATAGGGAACAGCAGGTTCTCGTAGTTGATAAGAATCTCCAGCTTCAGTACTTTTCCGCCCTATAGCCAACGCCCCCATTAAAGATTTTACTCTTTCAACAAAACTCCTATTTCCGATAGCAATACTTGTGGTCCATTTGTCATCACGGATATTATTGCCATTTCCGAGAAAATCATCCACCCACT
>JBAPTR010000207.1:0-1521 GCA_049282265.1 Desulfatiglandaceae bacterium
AAGTATCGCCCGATCGATGTCATCGAATGGATCATCCGTTGGCGGCACGGGTTACTCCTTAAATATTTTCTTTGATGAAGCTCACGTGGACCTTTCTGGTTCGAGGGCCGTCGAACTCGCAGAAAAATATACCCTGCCATGTACCCAGTACCAGACGATCATTCTCCACGGTGATGAGCTCCGAAGGTCCGACAAGCGTGGATTTTACATGGGCCGGAGAGTTTCCCTCCATATGTCGATATCCGGCCTTCCACGGGACAATGGTATTGATGACCATCAGAATATCATCTTTGACGCTCGGATCGGCACTTTCATTGATGGTTATGGCAGCGGTTGTATGGGGAACATATAGCATGCAGAGCCCCCGGCCGATCCGGGAGTCGGCAACCAAGTCCTGTATGGTGGAAGTGATATCGATGAGTTCTGTACGGCTTTTCGACTTAACGGTACAAATCATGTCATCTCTCCATTACAAAAAAAAAGCCCTGCCAAAATGCAGAGCCTTTTTTCTCAAAATTAGGTGAAACCGATGTGTCGTTTGAATTAGACACATCCTGTGGGTTTCGGAAGACCGGCCATCTTACATGCTCCCTTGCCGGGTCCTGACGGGAACAGTTCGTAGATATGTTTCAGCTTAAAACCGGTGACTTTTGAAAGGATACGAACCATGGGAGCAATCCCATTTTTTTCATAGTATTCCTGAAGAACCGTAATCACTTTTTTATGCTCGTCATTTAATTCTTCGATGCCTTCTTGGTGTTTTACCCATTGTACCCATTCTTCAGACCAGTTTTCGTAGCTGTCGATAAAGCCGTCTTCATCTACGGTAAATGTCTTTCCCATGTACTCGACTGTTGGCATTCAAAACCTCCTTTTTACTGTAATTATTTTTATGGCGTTCTGCCTATACTTTTTAATAATAGACTTAAAACAATTATCCGATTGATTTGTCAATGTCAATATGAAAAATAGAAATACTTTTTATTTGATTCAGATAATTTCACAGGGGTTTATTTGATTGCATATCAGGATCGATTTTCCTTGAGAAACGGTTGAAAATTCTATAGATTGCAACTGCTTTAAAGGGTTGAAAAGGGCATATTCGATGGAATCCGAAACGATTCGGCCAAGAGTCATTGTCATATGCGGACCCACGGCTTTGGGAAAAACATCTGCGGCCATTCGGTTGGCGGAAATCTTCGACGGCGAGATTGTCGGCGCCGATTCAATGCAAATATACAGGCACATGGATATCGGCACCGCCAAACCGACCGCAAAGGAAAAAGTGCAGGTCAAACACCATATGATTGATATTATCGATCCGGATGAACGGTTCGATGCCAGGCAGTATGCAGCCATGGCCCGTGAAAGGGTTGAAACGCTGTATCGCCGAAATAAGATCCCTTTTGTGGTCGGTGGAACCGGGTTCTATATCAAGGCGCTCTTAAATGGTTTATTTGAAACAGAAGCCGAGGGAGAAAATATTCGGAACGGTTTAAAAAAAGAAGCCGACATCCATGG